>SICS01000041.1 GCA_009691305.1 Candidatus Peribacteria bacterium
AAATCTTTTCCAAAATGCGGCGAGCTTCGGATCTTGAGCAACGGCGGCATCATCAGGCGAAGGGATCGTCAGTTCAGGGGGCTTATTGTCCTTTCCAGTTTTTATTCGTTCCGTCATCGTTTCGAGTGCGGTATCTTTAATGACGTACGCGTAATTACCAGTCAGCATTTTCGTCACCATGAGGCCGAGACTAAAGACGTCGGCACGCACATCAACGTCCGCGCTCGAGTTTAACAATTCTTGAGCCGCAAAAAGAGGGGTACCGCATATGGAGTTAGGATCGGTCACTTTATTGTCGTTGTCGCCGCCACGCCGCGCGAGACCATGGTCAAGTTCGCTAATCCTGCCCCTATCAGTGATATGGATGTTGGCCGGCTTGATATCGCGGTGGATTAAATTGGGGTCTGCTTTATGGCGCAAACTCATCGCCCATGCTGCTTGTTTGGCAAATTCGCAGACCGAACGCACGCTAAAAGGAGTGGATCCTCTGGCTTGCCAAACTTTCTCCATGTCATACCCGGGAAGGTACGCCATTTCGCAGGATACCTCGCGCGCGCCATAGTCAGGTTCGCTCAAAAAGAGCGGAACCGCCGGCAGATGGGAGTGGGGCGGTTGTTGCTCTTGGTAAAAAATATGAAGAGCCCTCAACTGCTCGTACGCCCGGCGCTCACGCAGAAGAAATATGTCCCGTAAGCGTCGCCCGGAAAAAAGGTCTTTCTTAAATTGTTTTAGAACCGTAAGTGAGGGGCCGTGATTAGCTGTCTTGGCGGGATCTGCTTCCTGAATCGAAGCCTTTACGAATACGGACGCCGTGCTGCCCTGCCCCAGAACGTGAACAAGAACTGCATTTTCACCTTTGCACGAAAGATTCGGAGGGTTGCCTCGAAACTGTACAAAGGTCCTAGCCAAGGCTTTCGCGGCGGACGGATCGAGTCTTGTTTCGAATAGCCCACGCAGTCCTTCGATACCGTGAAGCGCCTCTTCGTGCTGATAGAAAAACAATTCAAAAATATGCATAATTCCGGCATCAGTAAGCCACGTCTTTACTTCTTCTACAGGAAGTTCGTCCAGGCTCAGGGCGACGCAATCGTGACAACATTGCACTCCATTGAGGACCGCGCCGGAACTTACGCTCAAGCGTTGCAGACGCAATGCATTAATACCGTTTCCATTGTCCGGCGTCTCCTCCACATGAAACTCGCCAGTGAGATCATCATCCTTTGCTGCCGGAACGGACGTTCCGCCTTCGCTTCGTTGCATAATAATGTCATGTGCAGACATGGGAGGGAGGCTACTTTAAATTGCCAAAAAGTCAAGTAGGTTTCACCAGCGTACAAAAGAGGCCTTCCTTGTCGGAAGGCCTCAATATGCCATTCTAACGACCCTTATATGCCGAAGACGTTTGGCAGTGAGTAAGCAGAACTTACGGATGTACCACTAAAGGGATTCGAGAGGGAGGCGGTCGAACTCGCAGATGAGCCGCTAAAGGGATTTGACAGGGAAGAAGTGGAGCTAACGGATGTACCGCTGAAGGGGTTCGAGAGGGAGGCGGTCGAACTCGCAGATGAGCCGCTAAAGGGATTTGACAGGGAAGATGTGGAACTTGTCGACACCGTCGTGAACTTTGTGATCGCGTCATTCGGCGCCGACGTATGCATATCCATACCGCCTACGACCGAGGTCCACATGAAGCCCTGGCCCGTGACGACGCCGTTATGATCATTGCCGGACGTATCCGTGACCATGGATCCCTGACCGTCGTTCATGCTCCAACGCGCGAGGAGGCCGTCGGTCGGCGCAAGCAGCGAGCGCATATACAACGCGTACACTTCATCCTTATCTAGAGCACGATTGTAGAGGCGGATCTCATCCACAACGATGTCGCCGCGAATGCTCAGGTCCTGACGAGCAGCGGGGAATGCCATCGCGAAGAGGGAGCCCCACAAACTATTTGGGCGACTCGCGGAGCGGACGGGAATGACGGATCGTGGGGTGCCGTCGAGGTACAGGCCCATTTGACCCGCCTCGTTATCACGGGTCACCGCCACGTGATGCCAATCGTTGTCACTGAGCGTCCCCTCTTGGAACGAGACGATCTCGCCGTTGGGGAGTTCGACCTGGTCGGACCCCGTCTGCACCCACATCGCGTAGGTGTAGGTCGAAAGTTCGCGGTAATCCGCGGTATTCGGAATCATAATGACGACACCCTCGCTGCCGAGATTCAACGCGGAATCCGTGGTCGGGGGGGTCGGCTCCTGCGTGACCGTGGTGGTCGTCATCCAGTCCTTAAACCAGTCGGTATACGGATCGTTGCTGCCGACGGTAGGAATTTGATTGGCGTCGCCGCCGGTGGAGCCTTCTGCCGTAGCATCTACACCTACCGTTCCGCCGCCGCCTCCATTTGCATTTCCATCCTCCGAAGGGCTTGTGGATTGATCAATGACAGTTAATCCCGGCGCGCCGGATCTATCGGGATTGAAGGGGTTCGCATTCGGAATGCACACAACCCATGGTAATTGGGGCCCGCCGCTTTGGAGCAATTTTTTGCAATACTCGTCTTCGCTTGGAGCAAAAACCTGTTCCGACTCTTCTCCCACCTCGACCGCTGTGGCGATGGGATCTCCGACGTTATCGGTGATCTCCGCGGGTTCCTGCGGATACTTCACCGGAGGCGGCTCGACCGGAGGAACGTCGACGTTGTCGTACGTGGGCGAACTCGTCTGTTCCTGCTCCAACGACGGCACGTAGGCGGGCTGTTCAACGGGAGCTGCGACCGGAGGCACGTAGGTGACGATGCCTTCGGGCGAACTGGACCGCTGCTCGGCGACCGGATATTGGAAGCGATGCACGTCGTCACCGGACTTCACCATCAGATCGATCTTGCCGATCGTGAGGCGGACCGCGGATT
The DNA here is from genome assembly GCA_009691305.1 of Candidatus Peribacteria bacterium. Lineage (GTDB taxonomy): Bacteria > Patescibacteriota > Gracilibacteria > Peribacterales > Peribacteraceae > JABFSS01. The sequence continues at coordinate 2,909 of SICS01000041.1, forward strand.
CGGAATTCATAACGCCGCCTGCGGACGGGGTAATTAACACCACCTCCATACCCTCTTCATCGGCCTTTCGTTCGAAGTAGAGGCCGTTGCTCAGGACCCTGCTCCCTCGGCCAACCGTGATCACGTTCTTCCCAACGGTGACATCGATATCATCGGGACATGAGCCCATGAGCGCCAGCCGATCACCGACAACGCTCGGATTGCCGTCTTGGTCGTAGATGGTTTTTTGATGGACGATGAAATCCGTATTGTCTTGCATGATTCCGAACATTCCGTTGCTCGTACGATACGCGGTGCAATCTTGTTTCACCGACTCGGGAGAGCTGGAGGAAACCGACGCTGCCGAATGCTCTTCCGCCTTGGGTACAAACGACGACGCATCTTCTTGCTTGGCGCACGTCCACGGAGCCCACCAGACTTTGCATCCCCATGTCAGCGCGGCCGAATTCTGGCCACTGCCGCCGGCGGTCGCGATGGTCGCAAGCAACGCGAGAGCGATAATCGTGCTCTTGGCGTTACTGAGCGGATGCCCGTGCGCATGTTTGCGAACGTGCTTGTGCTTCGGGGAAGCGTGCTTCTTTTTACCCATAAGTGTTTGTGAGAATGTTGCCGTTATTATACAACTTTTGACCGTATTCTGCAATTACTTCTCCTGCTACGCTGAGGCGTCTATGTCGCTTCTTTTGCCGATTCTGGCCGTCGCCGGAGCCCTTTCGCCGCTACTGACGCTGGCGTGGCTCTGGCAGGTGAAAGAATGGCGATGGGATCGCCTGCTGGAACATCTGCGGCGGGAAGGATGGATCGGGCAGTTGTGGGGAAAATCGCGTCCGCTCGTCATCGCGCTGTACATCGTGATCGTGCTGATTCCTGTTGGCATCTATGGACTATCACGCGAGGCACTCACAGGTTTGCTTGGTGTTCTTCTGGCCACTGCATTCTTGTCGATCGTCCAGATCGGACTCCGCAGACAACACAAACCCATCATGACCAAGAAGGCGATCACCGTGACGGGCACTGCAGGACTCGTGACGGTGGGACTGTCGCTGTATTGGAGCAGTCTGCTCGAGAGCGCATTCTTGCTGCCGTTTCTGATTCTCCTCCAACCGCTCACGCTCACGATTGCGTGGCTCCTTTGGTATCCGGTCGACATGATTCTCAAGCGGCGGATTCTCTCCCGCGCAAAAGCCGCGCGCAACGCGCATCCAGACCTCACGGTCATTGGCGTCACCGGCAGCGTCGGCAAAACGACGACGAAAGAACTACTCGCGTGCGTGCTCAAAGATCTGCAGCCCGCAGTGACTCCTGCTTATTTGAATGCGGAAATCGGGGTGGCACGCTGGTTAGCGAAAACTCTTCAATCCGGCCCCGAGCCCGTTCCCGGTCCCGTGATCGTGGAGATGGGCGCGTATAGAAAAGGAGAAATCGCCACGCTGTGCTCCTTCACAAAACCGACGCTCGGCGTCGTCACGCACGTGGGCACCCAGCACATCGCTCTCTTCGGTTCGCAGGAAAAATTATTTGAGGCGAAGAGCGAACTTGTTCAATCGCTCCCGACTGACGGCAGAGCATTCCTGAACGGCGACAACGACCTCACACGAAAAATGGCATCTATAAGCCCTTGCCCAAGTGTGATCGTGGGAACGGGCGGAAGCTGCGATCTGGAAGCGTTCGATATCGAAGAGACGTCCGGCGGCGTTCGCTTTAAGCTTGTCCTCCGTAGCCTTGGCGAAGGAGGGGCGCAAGACATCGCGTTCGATGTGCCGCTGCTCGGGACGCACAACGTGACCAACATCCTTCTAGCCATCGCCGTGGGAGAACATCTGGGCGTGAAGCTGGAGCGCATGCGCGATCTCCTGAGGACGTTCACCCCCCTATCGAAAACCTTCTCCGTCAGAACAGAAGCTGGCGTCCGCATTCTGGACGACACGCACAACAGCAGCATCGCCAGTATGAAAGCGGCCATCGCTTGGGCGCGATCGCAGCCAGAAGAACGGAAGATCCTCCTGACGGCGGGATTGATCGAGATGGGCGACATGCAATCCCCTGCCGAGCAAGAACTCGGTGCACTTGCCGCGACGATCTTTGACCGTGTCATCGTCATTGATCCGCAGAGTGCGGCAAACTTTGGGGCCGGAGGAACAACCGTCGAAATCCTGTCGAAGAAATCCGCGACCGTCCCATCTGGATCGCTCCTCGTGTGTGCGGGGCGGATGGCGGGATCCTCAATTCAGAAAATCCTTCCTTCATTGGATGGTACGGGCGTCACACGGTGACGCCCGAGGGCGCGACCGTGTCGCGCCCCTGCGATTCCCACATATTTATGTCCGCCATCCGCCCCATCCACCACACCTTCGCCCCCCTCGCGGACCGCCGGTTCTGCGCTCAGGCGCTGCGGCTCCTCTTCCAACCGTGGACCTGGAAGCGCGGCAATGCCATCCAGGAATTGAGGAACGCGCTGCGGTCGCACTTCAATGCAGACACCTTTCTTTTCGCATCCGGTCGCGAAGGACTCTATGCCTTGCTCCACGCGCTCGGCATTGCTCACGGAGACGAAGTAATCGTCCAAGCCTACACATGCGTCGTTGTGCCGAATGCGATTGCCGGAACCGGAGCAACGCCGGTCTTCGTCGACATCGAGAAAGAAACACTCAGTCTTGATCCCGTTGAAGTCCGAAAGATGATCACGCCGAAGACGAAGGCAGTGATTTGCCAACATACGTTCGGTATTCCCGCACCGCTGGAAGAACTCCGCGCGATCTGCGACGAACATCGGATTCCACTTATTGAAGACTGTGCCCATGTCATCCCGAGTAGCTCGCCAGAAGGCGAGCGTATCGAGGGAGAAGACTGTGCCCATGTCATCCCGAGTAGCTCGCCAGAAGGCGAGCGTATCGAGGGAGAAGACTGCGCCCATGTCATCCCGAGTAGCTCGCCAGAAGGCGAGCGTATCGAGGGAGAAGACTGCGCTCATATGATTGCGGATGAGGCCGGACCTGCAGGCGTGGGTATGACCGGCGACTTCGTGATGCTGAGTTTTGGTCGCGACAAAGCGATCTCGGGAGTGACGGGAGGAGCGATTCTTTCCCGAAGAACGGATGTCAGTAATCGGCTACAGAAAGCGGAAGACGCGGCATCAGACCTTTCCCTCATAGCCATCAAAAGATTCCTCCTCTACCCGTTGATCTATGCAATCGCTCGGCCGTTCTACGGACTCGTGA
>SICS01000012.1 GCA_009691305.1 Candidatus Peribacteria bacterium
AAGAGCGAGCGGAAGGATCCGGAGGCCTTTGCCCAACTCCAGATCCTCATCGACGTGATCACCGCCATCCGCAAGCTTCGTAGCGAGCAGGGGATCGAGCCCGGCAAAGAGGTCACCGTCACCATTTTCAGCAAAGACCACACGCCGTTGCTCGATTCGCAAGCCGAGCACATCCGTCGCATGACGAAAACGGGATCACTGACTCTCTCGGGGAAGGCGGAGAAGCTCCAGAACACCGTCGTGGCGATCCTCTCTGGCGCCGAAGTCCATCTGTCGCTCGACGGGCTGATCGACAAAGGCGCGGAAGTGAAGAAGTTGAAGGCCGAGCAGGCGGAACTCGAGCGCTATCTGAAAGGAATCGAGTCGAAACTCAGCGATGCATCATTCACGGAGAAAGCTCCGGCGAAAGTTGTGGAGTCGGAGAAGAAGAAACTTGAAGAGACGCGGGAGAAGATGAAGAAGATTGAGGAGAGGCTTAAATCGCTCTCCTGAGTGGGATGTTCCACACCCCTATGGAACATCAATTTTCGGCGTTTGTATGTCTATCGTGCTATGGTTTGTCAGCATTTCTCTTCTGAAATAATGATGTCGCAATTAAGTACCCTTATCGATCCGAGGCTTGGATTCTTCCTCGGAATTACTGTGGTCGCCTGCATCGTTGCTTTTATTGCCAAGAAATTTTACGAGCCGGAGTCCAGATATCGTCGTCGCATGCAGCGCAATCATTCGACTCATCCATAAACAGATAAATCCATCGTCACCGCCGTTCCCGTCTTTACGCCCATTGCCGACCCGCGCGTGATGCTGCTCCGTCCGAAGCGCTCGTGCAACGCATCGAGAGATTTCTGGATCGCTTCGTCGCGGTCATTCATCACGGCTGATTCAAAAAGTGAGTATTGAGTGGCGCCGGATGGGACCAGTTGCCAGAAGGCGAGGGCGATCTGCGTGTAGGTGATGCGGGGGTCGTAGCCTTTCTCAAAGCACTGCCGGACGAAGGGCAGGATGGCGTCCAGCGTTTGCGTGGGTTGGGGGAGCGACGCATTGCTTCCATATCCTTTGTATTCTCCATCCCTCATCCACACCGAAATCCCGCGGCACATGAGCGCATGCCGCCGCATTTTGAGCATCAGGTACTCCGCGTGCCGGAGGAGATGCGCCCAGAGGATCTCGCGTCTCTTCGTGGGGCGGAAACTGCGGCAGCGGCTGACGGACTTGGGAGGCGCCTCATCGCTCGTTACTTCCGAGACGATAGTTCCGAGTAATTCTTGCTGCAATTCCACGCCGGGCTTCCCGAATAACTTTTTCAGCTCCTCCGTTGGCGCCTGCGCGAAGTCCCACGCGGTTTTCCATCCGCGCGCCTCGGTATGGATCATCCGTTGACGGCCGACGCCGGGGATTGCGCCGGCGGGGCGGTCACGGAGGAAAGTTTCCAACGATAGACCCCCTCCCCCCGGCCCCCTCCCCCCTTCCTCCTTCGCCAAGGCTTCGGAGGACAAGGAGGGGGAGAGGGGGAGAGTGACCACCGTCACTCCGGCTGGCTTCCGATACTCGCCCGCCATCTTCGCCAGTATTTTCGACGGACCGATGCCGACGGAGACGGTGAGCCCCACTTTTCGATGGATCTCGTTCTGATGGAGACGCGCCCACGCTTCCAGATCGTGCGGTAGGCCGCCTGTGACCGTGTGCAGGTCCAGATACCACTCATCGATCGACATCTGCTGCACGAGCGGGCAGAGGCGTTGCAGGATCGCTTCGATCTCGTGCGACGCGCGGGCGGCTTCGTGGAAGTCCGCCGGTACGTGTACTGCCTTCGGACAGAGCACGAGCGCGTCCTTCAGGCGCATGCCGGTCTTTACGCCGAAAGCTTTCGCCTCGTAACTGGCGGCGATCACGCATCCGCCACCCATGCCGAGCGCCAGCAGGGGTTTGCCGCCGAGATGGGGGTTCTTCCGCACAATAGCGGAGGCGAAGAAGGCGTCGGCGTCGATGTGGGAGATCATAAGGCGAATGGAAAATTAAAAATTGAAAATGAAAAATTTCCTCTATTTTCCACTTACCATTTTCCATTTCTCAGTACTTGCGGATACTTCCTTTCACGATGCCCGCAACTTTTAACTCTTCCCTTGCATGAAGCTCGGGATACTTCGGGTTCTCGGCCTTCAGGAAGAACTTCCCTTTCTCCTTCACCAGGCGCTTGAGCGTGAACTCACCGTCCAGCACGCCCACGACGATGTCGTGTACCTTGGGTTCCCTGCCACGCTCGACGACGACGAGGTCGCCTTCGTGGATCCCCGCATTGATCATGCTGTCGCCTTTCACGCGGAGCAGGAAGGTCGAGGACTTATCGCGCACCAGGTAGTTCTCAATCGTGATCGTCTCCTCCGCCTGCTCCTCAACCGGCGCCGCAAAGCCTGCGGCAATGGGCCCGAAAAGTGGGAGCATCATCGGCGCAAAGCCTTCCGGTTGGGGCTGCTCCAGGATCTTGATGCGGCCTTTGGGGTCCTTCTCCAGGTGGCCCGTCCGGAAGAGCACCATCACCACTTTTGCCACCGCGTTCTTGCTGCGCACGCCGAACGCCACGGCAAGGTCCGCCAGGGAGGGGGAGTACCCGCGCTTCTGCTGGAATTCGCGGATATAACTTAAAACCGTGCGCTGGTGGGGAGTGAGGGTGTCCGTGAGGGTTGGCATACGACCGGCATCATAGGTGTACGGACGTACACGAGTCAAGGGTAATCTCTTTATCCGATATGGTCTAAGTCTTTGTGTTTGCGCAGTTCCAGGAAGGTGATCGTCCAGACGGCGTCGCGGAAGACGTGGAGGTAGCCGAAGAAGTAACTCGCGATCAACACCAATGCGAAACCGACGATACTGCCGATGATCCATGTGAGGGCGGCGGAGAGGAAGGTGCCGAGGAGAAGGGTGATGCCGAAGACGATCCCCGGAACCACGAGGATGATGAGGGTGTTGAGGAAAATGCGGACCGAAATGACGACCAGCAGGAGCAGCAAGAACATGACCTGACTCAGGTAACTGACGACGAGCTTGAAGCTCTGGCCCATCGCGATGAAGATTCCCGTTTTCTCCACTACCACCGAGGGCTGTGCGAAGCTGAATAAGAACTTGAGGACGTTCGAGAGGATCCAAAAGAGCACCACGAGGCCAACCATGAGCCATTTTACCTGTCCGGGAATGTACCGGAGGATCACGGAGCAAATGGTGATGACCATCGGCAGGCCGCCGAGGATCAGGAACTCGTGGATCGTGAAAATCGGGAAGAAGTTGTAGAGCGCCAACACCAGGCCGCCCTGCATTTTTTCGTGGTTGTGGGCTTTGGCGGAGAGACCGATGATCGCGCCCGTCGCCAGGTGTGGTACGAACCACTCGATGACGAGAAGGACGCAGAAGGTGATGATGATCGTGTAGAACACCCACCCGGCCACGTTGTCGTAGAGCCAGATGAAATCGTCAAAGAACCCCACGCTCTTGCCGGAGACGAAGTACGAGTACGCGAAGTACGCCTGGTAGCAGATGAGTTTGAGCGCGAAGAGCGTCTCGAAGAAGGAGGAGAAGTATCCCCACCGGCGCAGGGACGGTTCGCGGCGCGTGATGGCCCAGGCCTCGGCGATAATTTCACGCGGGGTCATTGTTGTGTAGTGGGGAGGAGGTCCTGGAGAGGCGTGTAGGTGTAATCGGTACCTACCACAATCGTCACCGGCCCCTGCTTCTCCGGCGGGATCCCGGCTGGCAGCGGCCCCACAGGCAGGTGCAGGAGGGCGGCGAAGAACTGCGCCGTACTCTCGTCACCCTCTGTTCGCGCCACCACCACGGACGAGGGGAGCTTGGGGGGATTCTTCCGGTCGTCCGACGCGTTGTCGGTTTCGATCTGGTCGAACCCGTAGCGGATCAGTTCATTGCCCAGCGTCCTGCCCATCCCTCTCTTGGCGCCCGCGTTGAGGATCTGGATCTGAGGTTTGCTCAGGTACACAGCGCGGTTCTGCAGCACCAGCTGCATGAACGCCTGGATCTGCTTCCAGGTCACCGGGAACTCGGGGAGCGAGAACGGTAGGAGCACCGATGCCCCTTCAAATTGGTCCCGTGGCGGGGCGTAGAGGAAACCGCCGGGGACGGCGAATGGCGAGTAGATGCCCGTCTCGATGTTCAGGTTGTAGCTGAGCATGTTTGAGCGGTCGATGCGGTCGGCGAGCTTGGCCGCCCCCAGGATTTCGGCGAACGACATCGTCGTCTCCACGTGGTCGGTGAGGATCTTCAGGAATTCCGAGATCCGCCCGGGGCTCCCCATGATGCCCTCGGCCCTCGCCTTGTCTCCCATGGCCTGCAGAAGCTGCTGCTGGCGCGCCGAGCGGTCAAAGTCGCTCGTCGTGTGGCGGCTGCGGGCGTACTTGAGCGCCGTCTCGCCGTCGATGTGCTGGAGACCCTTGTGGATCTCGAACGTCTGGTACGTGTAGTTGGCGCCGGGGTACTCGGTGTCCACGATGGTCTGGGGGACCTGGATGTCCAAGCCGCCGAGCGTGTTGACGGCGTCGACAAAGGCGATGAAGTCCACCTTCATGACGTGGTGGATCTGCATGTGCAGGTTCCGGCCCACCTCTGTCGCGAGTTCCTTGAGGCTCAGTTGCGACGCGATGGCCGGCGTTAGTTTGGCCGAGTACTGGATCTTTATTTTGTAGTTCCGGTAGAGCTCGTTGATCCTGCCACGACCCATGTTCTCCGTTTCCAGCAGGTAGAGGTCGCGGGGGAGCGAGAGCATCACCGCGCTCTTCGTCTTCCGCGGGTCCAGGCTCACGACCATGATCGAATCCGTCAGGTCGATGCCCTCATGGCTCTTGTCGCCGGCGCCGAGGATCAGGATGTTGGTGAATCCGTTCTCATCCACGGGTAAATCGGCACCCGCCACAGAGAGGAAACTGTGGATGGTGAGGATCCGCAGTGACACGAGTGCCTTTACCGTCCCCGCTAGGAGCACGAGTCCGAGCAACACCGAGACCAGCACGACCGCGGACTTTTTGAGGAGGCGGAGCCGCTTGGACTTTGCGTGCTCTTCGGCTTTCCTCGCCTTCCATTCCCCGTACATCCCCGCCAGGAACGCGCCAAGACGGACGACCACGGGAGCCGCTTTCTTTACGATGCCCTTCCAGACCGGAGGGCTGCCCAAGGCCTTCTCTTCGCGGACGCGACGAGTCGTAAATATCATCGGAGGGAGTTTAGAGGAAGGAGTAGCTGAGCGCACGTCTTCGACGTGCGGTTTTTGTGGAAACCAGAGCACCCTTCCACGGGTGCATTTTACAGGAAACCGACGTAACCGACGCAACCGAGGATTGCGAGGAGGATCGGTTGGTGGAGGAGGTAGATCAGGAGCGCGTGATGACCGGGCCATGTCATCCAGCGAATTGTATGAATCCAGCGCGGCCTTTCTGGCCGCAGGATGTCAGAGCGATGTCCGACGTAGAAGAAATATCCTAAGGCATATCCGATCAACACCACACCAAACCACGGGATGAGTGGGAAGTAATCGACGGTCGTGAAATCAGGCGGGATAATCCCAAAAGGGAGGAACAGACCGGTGTGTGCCGCCATTCCAGATCCGAGCCCGAGCCCGAGCCCGAGCCCGATCATCACAATCCCCACCACAGCATTCCATCCCTTCAATCGTGCGAAGAAGGGGAGCAGCAGGATACTGACGCCGATACAATGCAGGATGCCGAAGAGGACATACGTCTCGGGGTCATACATGTACGTCACCAGGCTCACAAGCATGCCGCAGGCGAGGAGACCCAAGCCGCGCCGCAGATATTTCGGATACTTGTGGCTCGCTCCATGTCTGTCCCATGAGATCGCGAAGCTGCATCCCACCAGTAGGAGGAAGAGTGAGGCAGTTGTTCGCGCAAAGAAGATCCAACCGTCGCTGAAGACATCGATATCCCAACCCTCGATCATCTGGAGGTCGTACACAGCGTGGTAGAGGACCATCATGATGACTGCGGCTGTCCGGAGAAGGTCGAGCTCAATGTAGCGCTGCTTCATGAAGACATGGTAGCGAGGATCCAAAAACCAGGATCCAAAAACCAAGTAAGAAAAAGTTAGAGGGAAGAAGAATAGTTTTTTCCTGAGGATTCTCTTTCCGATTACTTGGCATTTGGAGCCTGGATCCTGGAATTTGGCATAAAAGAAAACCCTCTTGCGAGGGCTTCTTTTTTGAATGCTCTGTTGAGCAATTCCGAGTTATGCCATTCGACTTCCGCGCTCGGCGTCGAAACACGCCTTGCAGAGGACCGGGCGGCCGCCTTCCTCGACGGGGCGAGGCTTAAAGGGGACCTGGCACTGTGCACTGCACTTGCCACAGACGGCGTCATGCATCTGCCTGTCCTGCATGCGCTGGTTCTTGCGGGCGGAGCGGCAATCCTTGCACCGCTGGGGCGCAGAGAGCTGCTTGCTCGCGTAGAACTCCTGTTCACCATCGGTGAACGTAAACGTCTGTCCGCAATCGCGGCACTGAAGCTGCTGATCAGCCATAAAATAGAAAGAAGGGAATGCAGGCAACCTACCTGTGAGGGCTATTTCCTTCTTTCCTGTCTCTCGGGAACCGATCAACTATCGGAAGGAATTGCTGAGGACATTGTACCGGAAAGGGCTGGAGTGTCAATGAAGTGTCAAGGTGTGGAAACCACACAAAAGGGCGATCAGCCTACGCTGGTCGCCTTTTTATTTGCATTGCGTGTGAAGATTTACTTCAAGCTGACCCTTCGACAAGCTCAGGATCACTTCAGAGAGACCTTGGCACCTGCGGCCTCGAGGGTCTTCTTCATCTTCTCAGCATCTTCCTTGGCGACGTTCTCCTTGATGATCTTTGGAGCGGAATCGACCATAGCCTTGGCATCACCCAGCGCGAGGCCGGTGACTTCGCGGAGCGCCTTGATCACGGCGATCTTCTGCGCGCCGGAATCGGTGAGCTCAACGTTGTAGCTGCTCTTCTCTTCGGCAGCGGCGGCACCGCCAGCGGCGGGGGCTGCAGCGGCAGCAGCGGGAGCGGCGGCGGAAATGCCGTAGGTCTGCTCCATGTATTTGACGACGTTATTGAGAGCGATAACGTTCAACTTCTCGAGGGCGGTGATAACCGCTTGCTCTTCGGCTGTGAGGGTGATGGTGGCGTCGGCCATACGAACGGGGGGAAAGAGGGATTAGAGATTAGGGATTAGGAAGCAGATCATGCGGCAGTCTTCTTCGCTTTCTCGCTCAGTGCGCGGGCGAAACCAATCAGCGGGTTGTTGCAGATGCTCATGAAGGAGCGGAGAGGCGATTGGAGCATGCCCGCGAAGGTCGCGAGGAGGACCTGGCGGCCCGGGATTGTGGCGAGGGTCATGGCGTCGCTCTTGCTCAGCATCTTGCCTTCGAAGAATCCGCCGACGAACGAGACCTGCGGGTGTTCCTTGCTGAACGCATGGGCCACCTGGGGGCCGACGATCGGGTCGGTCATGCTGAAGATGCAGGCGATGGCGCCGGGGAGGGCGGCATCGTCCAGCTCTGGCAATCCCTGCTCTTTGGCGGCGATACGCATCAGGGTCTTCTTGCCCACTTTCATCTCCGCTCCGGCGGCCTTCAGCTTTCGGCGCAATTCGCTCACTTCGGAGACTTTGAGGCCGATGTAGTTGGCGAATACCACCGACTGCGCGGACTTCATCTTGTCCTTGAGTTCAGCCAGGAGAACTTTCTTTTGATCGCGGGAGACTGCCATAGGTCGGGGTGATAAACAGGTAGAAGGAGAGGGGCTAGGGAAGTGGTCGGGATTCGAACTATTCTCGTTGATTCGTTTCTTCGTCGAACGTTGTTGCAAATATACGAAGTAACGAAGACACGAATCTACGATCGTCTCAGAAAGTACTTTTTACACGCGCAAAGTCTCCCTGAGCGACTATGCATCCGGGAGACCAGCGAGGAACACGGCACGAATCACCAAGCCGGGGCCGAGTAACCGATGCTGTATTCCTCGGAGGGGCTAATTTCGGCCTGCGGCCTTGTGCCCTCGGTCTTCGGATGTGTGTGGATTCTACTCAGAAAACGACTGGAGTCAAGGCCGCACACGAAAACCGCACAGAAAAGCGACAAAGGGAACAGAAGCGACAGAGGACTTTTGTCGACTTTGTAGCGTTTGTCGCCTTTCTATACATGCTAGAATCCGCATCTCATGCCCGTGTCGTCCTCGACCATCACCACCCTGCTCCAATCGATCCAGCAGGCGAAACTGCCCCTGGAGGAGTCTGCATTGCAGCATGTCCTCACCCGCGCCGATGCACTCTATGGCGGCGCCATGCATTGGACGGGCGTCAGCCTGTTGGAGCATGCGCTGGGCGTGCTGCAGATCCTGCTCCCGTTCCAGCCGGACGCCGACACCGTCACCGCATGCATCCTCCAGCATGCGCTCGAGAGCAAGACCATCAACACGAGCGAACTCGAACAGGAATTCGGGTCGCGCGTGCGTTCGCTCATCAGCGGCGTCCATCTGCTTTCCCACGTCAGCCTCCGCAACCGCAATACCGGCATCGAAGACATGCGCTTGATGCTGCTGAGTATCGCCGATGACATCCGCATCCTGCTCATTCTCCTCTGCAAGCGCTGCTACTCGCTGGAGCGGATCCACCTGTTGCCGCCCGCGGATCGCAAGCGCGTGGCACGTGATGTTCTCAACCTGTTTTCGCCCGTTGCCGCGCGTCTGGGTATCCACACACTCAAGCAGCGGCTGGAGAACCTCGCGTTCCCCATCGTCTATCCTTCCGATGCCGAGCGTATCGCCGAGCAGATGGTCCAGTTGCAGGGACGGTATGGCCCATTCCTCGCGCCGGCGTCCGAAGAGCTCCGCCGCGCGCTGTCCGAGCAGGGGATCCCCGCCACCGTGGTGGGCAGAGAGAAGCAGCTCTTCAGCATCTTCACGAAGATGGCGACCAAAAGCATCTCCTCCATCGAGAGCCTGCAGGACCTGTTCGCGCTGCGCGTTATCGTGGAGACAGAGGAGGAATGCTACCGCGTGCTCGGCGCGCTGCACCGCATTGGGCGGCCGGTCGCCAACCGCTTCAAGGACTACATCGCGTTCCCCAAACCGAACGGCTACCAGAGCCTCCACACCACCGTTGCTAAGATCCCGGGCGTGCCCGAAGGGGTGTTTGTGGAGGTGCAGGTTCGCACGCACGCCATGCATCGCGAGGCCGAGTACGGCATCGCCGCGCATTGGAGCTACAAGGAAGGCGGCTCCGCCGAGCAGTCGCTCCAGCGGGTGCAGCTGCAGCAGGCGCTCTCGTCCCAGCACACCGTGGAGGGGGCGACGAGTTCAGCGATCCGTTTTGCCGACCACATCTTCGTCCTGACGCCCAAGGGCGACATCGTGGAACTCCCCGAAGGCGCGACCCCGCTCGACTTCGCGTTCCAGATCCACACGGACCTCGGTATCAGCTTCCGCGCGGCGCGCGTCAACGGCTCTATCGTGCCGCTCGAATACGAACTGGAGAACGGCGACGTGGTGGAGATCGTCACGCAGCGCACGCCGCAGGCGACGTCCGGATGGTTGCAACTCTTGAAGATGGCCTCCTCCCGCTCGCGCCTCAAGCGGTACCTCCACGCCGCGCACTACGAGGATGACCTCGCCCGCGGCAAGGAACTCGTGAACGCGGAGCTCAAGACTCGTCGGCTCCCGCAGCTCGACAGTGACCTCTCGCTGATGCGCATCCACGACGGCAGTGTCCTGCCTGTCGCCGAACGGGAGGACCTCCTCCGCAAGATTGCCCAAGGCAGCGACCGCGTCGGCTCCCTGCTCCAGCGGCTCGACCTGCTCCGCCCACTCCGTGTGACGGTGCCCCGCGTGAGCCCTGCCAAGAAGGCGATCCGGCTCCAGCGGAAAGATGCGCTCATCGATATCGAGGGCGACGTCCCCATGCCGCTGAAGTTTGCCAAGTGTTGTAAACCGCAGGAGAGTGACCCCCCGTGCCCCAAGATCACCGGCGTGATTACCCGCGCTGGCGATGTGATGATCCACGTTGCCAAGTGCAAGAACGCGATCCGCGGGAACCCGGAGCGGAGGATCGGAGTGAAGTGGAGGAAGGGGGTGTAAAATTTACTTTACATAATAAATGTTGTACGGTGTGAGTATGAAAATGTATGACGCTGCCCGTGCAGACCGGCTTCGTGAACAAGAGGAGAACAAATCTCCTGAGGTCAAACAGCGGGAGTTTAAGGAGAAGTACGGTCCCGAGATCCAAGTGATGAAGAAGGAATGGAGGGGAAATGTGCTCGTCACTCTCGATGGTGCCCAATGGAAACCTCAGGATGCATCGATCAAAGACGCCTCCCATGGAGAGAATGGCGTGGTCCGCGAATTCATCCTTGTCCATCGGGTGCAGCGTGGTGGCAAGACAGTCTTGATTGAGAATCCGGAGACATCATACGAGCGCGTGTGGGTTCTGGCACGACCCAGTGAGCATGTCCTCGCTGAAGCGCGGACAGACGAGCGCAGCAAACTCCTCGAGTTGTTGGACCAGCGAGCCGCTGCGAAACGGGCGGCGTGAGGGAAACCACGATCGCGAGGCCCTCTCCCGGTGCCTGTCCTGAGCTTGCCGAAGGACGAAGGGAGAGGGACCCGACGTAAACATGGTCCCCTTTATGCTGCCAACATCCCCTCCACCAACTTCTCCACGCGTTTTCGCCACTTAAGTTCTTCGTAGCCCTCGCCGCCTTCTTTGTAGAAGGCCTCGGCGCCAGTGTGCTGCGCCTCGGGCACGCTCTTGAGGATGTCTGCGACCGCGGTGGTGAGCTCTTCCTGCGTCATCTCGATCTTCTTCTCGTCCATCAGCCACTGGATCGCAAAGCGGAGCGTGAGCCGCTTGTCTGCCTCGTCGTTCAGCTCTTTCTTGAAGGCCTCCATCGTGCGGTTGGTCTGCTTGAGCCACTCGTCCATCGGCATCTTGTCTTTTTCCAGATTTCGCGCGATCTCATCGAGGATCATCCGTTCCTCGTGCGTGACGAGTTCGGGCGCCAGGTCGATCACCGTCGCGCTGCGGATGGCTTCGAAGAGTTCCTTCTCGCGTTCGCCACGGAACGCACGATCCTCCTGTTCCCGGAGCGACTGTGAAACGCGGTCGCGCAGTTCCTTCGCCGATTCGCCTAGGTGGTGTTCCTTCACGAACGCGTCGGTGAGCTCGGGCAACTGCACCTCGGCAATGTCCTGGATCGTCACGGCGAAGACCACGGGTTTCCCTTGGAGGTGTTTGGCGTGGTAGCTGTCGGGGAAGGTGAGCGTGAAGGTCTTCTGCTCGCCTTTCTTGAGGCCGGTGATGGCCTCCTCGAACCCCGGCAGAAGTGACTTGCTGCCGATCGTCACCTTGTAGCCGTTGGCGCGCGTGCCCTCGACTTCCTTGCCGTCCGCCGTGCCGACGAAATCGAGCGTCACCTCGTCGCTCTCCTTGGAGGGGCGATCGACGGGCGTGGTGGTGCGGTACTGGCCACGCAGGTACCCGACCATCTGCTCGATGTCCTTCTCTTCCACTTTCGATTCCTTCTTCTTCACACTGATCTTCTCCGCGCCCTTCACCTTCACCTCCGGCCGTTCGACAAAGGTGATCGTGAGCGTCATTGGGTCGCGCGCGACCATGTCCACCCGTGGCGGAATGATCGGCTGGATCGTATGTTCCTTCATGAGCGAATCGAATGCGCCGGGCAGCAGCATGCGGACGGTCTCTTCGTTGATCGCCTCCGGGTTGATCTTCGAGCGGATCATGTCTGCGGGAGCGCGCCCCGGACGAAAACCCTCGATGCGAACGCCCTCGCCCAACTTCTCAACGGCCTTCGCCTCCGCAGCCTTCGCCTCGTCGGCCGTGAAGGTCACGGTCGCCTGCACGCGCGATTGCTTCAGCTTTTGGGGAGGGGTGAGAGTGGGCATGCGATTACTTCCAGTACACCAGCAGCGGTGCCGCGATAAAGTACGACGAGTATGCCCCAATCAGCGTGCCGAACGTCAGCGCTAGGATGAACCAGCGGATGGATTCGCTGCCGAGGAAGAAGAGCGAGAGCAACATGATGAGCGCAGCCATTGCCGTGGAGAAGGTGCGCGTGACGCACTGCTTGAGCCCGCGCGAGACGACGGCCTCCAGGTTTTCGTTACGGTTATCGAAGCTCATGTTGGCGCGGATGCGGTCGAAGATGACGATGGTGTCGTTGGCGGAGTAGGCGAGGATCGTCAGCAGCGCCGTGACGAAGAGCGTGTCGAACTCAAACGTCGTGAACCATCCGAGGATGATGAAGAACCCGGTGGTGACGCACACGTCGTGGATGAAGCCGACCACCGCAAGTGCCCCGAACTTCCACGGGTTCAGCTTGCGCGGCAGTTTCCGGAACGCGATGGCCAGATAAAGGATGATCGCGATGGAGGCGATGGCGATGGCCTGCAGGGACTTGGTCTTCAGGCTGGCGCTCAGGCTCGGCCCGATGGTGTTGTAGTGGAGCTCTTTGACGGTGCCAAGTTTTTTCTCTATCTGCGCGAGCAGAACGAGATGCTCTTCATTCGTGATCGTCGGGAGGCGCAGGATGTATGCCTGTTCATTCGCCGTCTTGACCGCGGTCACGGAAAAATTCCCGAGGTCTTTCTTTGATGCCTCCTCAAACGCGTGCACTGCGGCCGTCACGTCGTCGCGCGTTTTGCCGAGTGGAAGTTGCACCTCGATTAGCGTCCCGCCGGTGAACTCGATCGAGAACTTGGGGCCCGGGTAGATGAACAGGGCGATCGAGACGACCACGAGGACCGCCGAGAGGCCGAGGAGAGGAAGGGTGAGGGCGCGGAATGTCATAGCGGCGACAGGGTAAGCGAGAGTGTCCGCCCCTGTCCATCTCTCCCGAGAGCCCAGGCAACCCCGTTCTGGGTCTCGAGCGAGCCTAAAAGCCACGCCCACCCCGGTTGCGGTGCGATTTGTGCGGTCAGGCGCTCAACAAGGGCGGGGGAGAGACTGCCCCCGGCGGCGGGGATTCCCCCTAGAGAGGGGAGGTACCGGATGGCCTTGGGCGATGTTGCCTGGTCCAGCCACGCCCGGTCATTGGTGACCAGGAATTCTCTGTCGCGGACAGCGGTCAGGAGCATGCGGCCGCCCGTCTGGCCTGTTTCACGCACCGTCCACCCGCTGCTCTCTTCCGTCCGGTCGACCGTGAGCGAGGGGTCTGTGCGTAGCAGTCGGGAGGTCAGCCCTTTATCCAGGTCGCGTGCCAAGATGATGTTCCCGTGCAGCCCTGAGAGGAACTCTGTGTGGAACGCGGTGAGGCGGTCTTCCGTATCGCGCCAGTTGCCGGCAGTGCCGTGGAAGAGGAAAGCGAGTGCGCCGTCGCTGCCCGTGCGCCATGCGACCGACGATTCCCTCTGCAACAACGGCAGGAGGTCGTACGTCCAACTCCAGTCGGCGCCCAAGAGACCCTGCACTTCCTTGGTCAGCATGCCGCGCGCGATCGCCTGCTGGTTCTCCGGCAACGTCGCCAGATGCTGGGCGAGCGTCTCATCAGGTGCCGGCAGCAGCAGCGTCACGTCCGATGGAGGCGACGGGAGGGGCAACGGTGCCGAGACGATGCCGGGCAGGGGAGCCACGGAGCCGTACGTTCGGAGTATCACCGTGCGGCCATGGATGCTCAGCAGTACCGCACCCGAGGAGCGCACCAGCGGCTGGAGGATCGAGGGCAACGTGGCGACGGGTGCAGTCGTCTTCTGGATAAACGCGCGCCGGTCCGTGGGATCCATCTCGCTGATGAGCGACATGTACACCGACGACGACCGCAACCGTGGGAGGTCCGACTCCAGGAGCGGTTGCACATCGGCATCGGACACCAGGAACGTCTGCCGGCCGATTCGCATGTTCTCCGATGGCAACTGTTGCTCCTTTATTCGAGATGAGAGAACCCACGCCCGCTTGCCCGCCGTCAGTGCTATGACTCCCACGTCGAACGTGCCGGCATAGACGGGGACGTCCTGCAGCACCGGGAACTGTCCCGTGAATGCCCGTACATCCTCCCGCGTTGCATTACGTAGCAGTGCCAGCGTCCGCTCCGCCGGCAGGAACGCCTCCAGCGACCGCGGCTGCCACAGGGCGATTACGGCGAAGAACGCTCCGCCGAGGACGACCGCACTGCCCAGCACAGAGAGGACGGTCACGCGGAGTACCGGAGAACGGAGGTCGATCATGGACGTGATTCTAGGGGAGAACTCGATTCTGCCGCCAGCCTGTACCCAAGCCATTTCTCCGAACACAAAATGTATTCATAAAACAATTACGGGAAGACACCAGTGCACTTCATTGCGCTTTATTTATCTGGGCGTACGATATCCCGATTTGCCTCACCCGCAAATCACCAACACACAAAGAACACAAACACAGACATGGTCCCGGGACCAACACACACAAGCGAGGTCATTCACACCACTGTGAGAATCGATCTCCCCCACAGAGAGGGGGATGGACGTACGGGCGTTGCATGCAATGCCCCTCCTGCGTCTATGCCCCTCTCTGCTCTGCAATGTCGCGCCGTGGTAATGAGGTTACACCAGCGGCGTGCTTCCTTTCTCCCCAGTGTCCCCTCATCGCCTTAGCGCTTTGCACGGTGGACCGGTACGGGGACTTCGGCGGGTTCCGAGGAGAAACAAGAAACCCCAGCAAGGCAGGGAACCGAGGGAACCTCCCCTCAGCACTCCTCCACTCATAACGAATGGCTCAGCGGTAGACTCATGTGATTCGCCGTTGATAGTCACCGGGGGATGGCACACAAACACAAAAAGGGCCGCAAGGCTCTTTTTGTTATGGCGAAAGAAAACAGTTTCTTCTTTACAGTTTGTTCAATCGATCGCGTGCGCTCTTCAAATTGGGGTCAATCTTCAATGCTTTCTCCAGTGCAGCGCGCGCTTCACCGTCGCGCCCCGTCTCCGCGGCGGACCAACCGAGCAGTTCCTGGGCCTTGGCCATGTCGGGCCACTTTCGGGCTGCGGTCGAAGCGAGCTGATAGGCATCCTCCTTCTTATCGGACTGGATGGCGAGGGTGACGGCCCGGGTGAAGACGGTGATATCGGCGTCCGGTTCGGCGATCAATGCGCGATATTGTTCGAGGGCCAATGCGATGTCATCGGATTTCTCTGCGGCCACGGCGAGGCGGCTGCGAACTTCCTTCTCGGGGTCGAAGCCGTTCACGAGCGCGTACTGCAGGAAGGTCGCGGCGTTCTTCCATTGGGCAAGCGCTATGTACGTGCGGCCCAGGAAGTACTGGATCTCGGGCTTCTCGGGGTCGATGGCGTACGCGCGCTCAAAGGATGAGAGCGCCTCGGGCACGCGCTCCGTGGTGAGTTCGCAATAGCCCTGCACCGTCCATGCATCGCGGTAGTCATCCTGCTCCGTCACCACCTGGGCGAGCAGGGGGAGCGCGAGTTCGCATTCCTGCACTTGGGCCAGCGCACGGCCGAGCAGCGCGGTCAGGTGGATCGGTTTGCTTTCGGGGAAGAGCGCGAACTCGTCGTAGGCAGCCTGCAGCGCTCGGGCGTAGGACCGTAGCGTGGGATCCCATCCTGCCTGCGTCGCACGCAGCTCCTTTTGTGCGTCATCGTGCTTGCCACGGATGATCGAGAGGAGCGATTGGCCGTAGTGTTTCTGCGGCGAGTCCTGTGCGGCGGCGAGCATCTGCTCCGCACGGAGAAGTTCGCCGGTGCGAAGCGCAACGATGGTCTCGAGCAGCAACAGGTCTTCGCCCTTCACGCCCAGACGGCGCAGTTCCTGGATGGAGATCTTCACCTTGTCGATCTCACGGCGCTGGATCTGGCTGGATGCGAGTTTGCGCAGCGCAGGGACGCCGCCGCCCGCGTCGTACGAGACTTGGTACTCCTTCTCCGCGCCCGCCCAGTCGCCCTGGAGCGCGAGCAGGTCGCCCTGGCGGAGCCGGACGAGCACAACGTCGCTGCTATCGAACGCTTCGGTGCCCAGGGACACCCCGGATCCTGTCGCCTTCTCATCTTCGTGCCCGATCAATGACTGCACGCGCTGCCGGAGCGTCTCCTGCGTCAGGTTCAACTCCCACCAGGCGTAGCCCAAGACGCCTCCCGCCAGCAGCACGGCGGCAATCATGGGGATGAGGAGTCTGGCGCTCGCTTTCATGGGCATGAGGATAGCAGAAATGGTCAGCGGAGACGTCGACGTCTCCGCTCAAAAACAAATTTTCCTATTACATCGTCGGGCTCAACTCGCCATCGCTGCCATGCTTCGATCCTCCACCCGAGACTGTCGCGTGGGCGGCAGCTTCGGCAATGTGCTTGGGGAGGACGGCGTCCACGGCGCCCCACTTGGCGTCTCCCGTCTCCGGGAGCAGGACGGTGACCTGGTCGCCGACTTCGGCGCGGTAGAACGTGACGGATGCGAGCAGGACGCGGAGCGACTTGCCCTCGCACAGCACTTTGTACTGCCCGTCCTCCTGGATCAGGAGGCCGACCGCCGTGCGGCGGGGGATCGGCGCGATCTGCTTGTAGATGAATTTGCCTTCGTCGGTGATCGTCAGCTTCATGCCATCGCCTTCCACCAGTTTGCTCTTGCTCGCGTAGTTTGCGGGGACCGGGTAGGTCTGCCCGTTGCTATCGACCATGTTCTGTCCGTCGAAGATGCCTTCGATGACGCGGCCCGTCGCGGCGGAACCGCTTTGCATGCTCCCGGCGCGCAGGACGTGGCGCTCGCGCGTGGAATCGCTGATGCCGGTGACGTCGCGCAGCATTGCATGCGCCGTCTTGAGCGACGACATTGCGGAATCGAGGAGTTCCTGGACTTGGAGCAGTGCGTCGTCGGACATAAAGAGGAGGAAAAGGGAATCAGCATTCCCGGACATCCAATTGCAGGTCGCTGAGCCGTTGTCGCATCTGGATGTCTGTGAGGAGACCGGCTTCAGCACCCATGGTGCCGATCACACTGGTCGCATTTATAGTACCCGCGCATAGCATTTTTGGCAAGTCCATCCCCTGCAGAAGCGCCCACGTCGCGCCCGTGCCGAAGGCATCTCCGGCGCCCGTGGTATCGACGATGTCCGCGCCTGTGATCACTGCGCAGTGGTACCGCTTTTTGCCGTCGGAGGCGGTTGCGCCGTTGCTTCCGTCGCAGATGCAGGCGATAGCGACGCCGCAGCCGAGGAGCGCCGTGATGGCGTCTTCGGTCGACCGCGTCCCCGTGAACTCGAGCGCTTCCTCCTTATTACAGAGGAGGAGGCGCGAGTGCCGGAGCAGTGCGAGGTTGCCGGGGTCCGTGATGCCCTTCTTCAATTGCGTTCCGCCCGGGTTCCAGGTCAGGCCCATCGTGGGGCATTTCTCGAGGATCGCGATGATGTCGTTCTCGATCATGCAGCTGCGCTCGTGGATGTGGTTGAGGTACATCCAATCCATGCCCGCCACTTTCTCGCGGTCGAAGTTTGCGTCGTGCAGGTGCGCGTTGGTGCCCGGGTCGTACAGGATCACCCGCTCGCCGGAGGTCGCCGAGAGGATGATGGAGAAGCTCGACGTCTCGCCCTCCACGACCGTGGCGGCCGACGCGTCGACGTTCTCTTCCTTGAAGTTCTTGAACATGCGCTCGCCCCACTGGTCGCTGCCGAGGATGCCGCAGAAGTGTGAAGTGCACCCCAGGCGCGCCAGTCCCACTGCGGTGTTGGACGCACCGCCGCCGCAGGTTTCGACTACCTGGTCGACGCGGATCTTGTCGCCTGCTTTAAAATCGAGCCCCTTGCCCGTGCGGACGAAGAGGTCGTACGTGGCGCCTCCGATGGAGAGGGTGCGGAGATGGGTCATGGGTGGTACCGGCTGTGCATCTGGGTGAGGAATGCCCGCGTGGCGAGCATCGCCTTCCGGCGCCGGTACCAGTATATGCCCAGGGCCAGCGCGGTCAGGGTGAAGACGGTACGGAAGGGGATCGGCGGGAGGCCGCTGTGCGGCGTCTCGGACGCGCCTTCATGCAGGCCGTTCCCTGGCGAGACGTCATCGGGGTTCGGGAAGTGGTCATCCGCGGAGGCGGGGAACGCCGACGACGGGGTCGGCATCCCCTCGGCGGTCACGGCGAGGTCAGTGAGGATTTCCCCCGTGGTCGAGACCGGCGTGAGCCGGATCAAATACGTCTGCGGGAGGAGGTCTATGATCGTGTACGCGCGCATGCCGCCTTCGAGTGTGCGGATCTCGTCGTACTCGTCTTCGAGTGTGCGGATCTCGTCGTACTCGTCTTCGGCCTTCCTGTATTCGAGCAGGAACTTGGCGAGGGGAGTGCTGTCGGGGAACGTCCACTGCAAGAGCAGGCTGGCATCCGCCGGGGTTACTTGCAGTTCCATCCCGAGCGTCCTGGCCAAGACTACGTTGCTCTTGGGGCCGACGTCATCGCCGCGCACAGCGCTCACGGTGACGAAGTAATCGGTGCCCGACTTGAGTCCCATCACGGCTGCGCTGCCTTCGGTCGTCGGTGCGTCCAGCGTGACGTCCACCCGACCGGGACTCGTGCCCGCTTCAATGCGGTAGGCGGTCAAACTCGAATCCGGGACCATGTCCCACGCCAGGAGGATGCCGCGTGCGCGCGGCTCTGCGGTGACGTTCTGTACCTGCGGGAGGTCGGGGCCCGAGACGCCCAGCGTGCCGTTGACGTCGGAGATGTTCCCTGCCGGATCGCGGCCGGAGAGCCGGAAGCTACTGTCGCCGCTGCTAGGCGCGAGGAAGAGGACCGTGTACGTGCCAGGGTCGCTCTCGGTGAGCGTGATCGTCTGTTGCTTGATCGTGAAGCTGACCTCCGGCAAGCCGGGTTCACTCTTCACCGTGAGCGTCGCGACGTGCCCTTCCTCCGGCTTCTCGGGGTCGAAGCTGTACTGGAGCGACGGGCCCTTCGTATCCAACGTCAGGTGGATGATGCCCGAGTCGTACTGACCGGTGTCATCCTGGACCTGGAGGACGATATCCTTGCTGTCGGGGAGTTTCACTGTGAAGGCGAATGCCCCGCTGTCGTCCGCGTCGCCGATGGCGCTGACCGGGCCGCTCGTGAGTGCTTCCGGAAGCGTGGCGCCGTCTGCGGCGAAGACGTGGAGATTGCGCAGTGCAAGGTTCTTGTCGCGGCCTTTCACGAAGATTTCGAGCGTGTTCACCGCGTCGCCGTCCTGCGGGCTCTCCAGGCGGATCCTCCGGTTATCGGGGATGTCGCCACCGCTCACATGCACCACCGTTTTGCCGTGGATCTGATTGCTTGCATCGGACACGTCGATCTCATGGTCCCCGGATCGGCTGAAGCTCACGGCCCAGGGGATCGTCACGACGCCACGGTTCTTGCCGGTGAAGGTCACTTCGCCGTGGTCCGAGAACAATCCCGGAAGTGTCGAAGAGGGGTCGCTGGGGGTCGTGATGCGGACGGTGCCGGTAAAGCTCTCCACGATATTCCCATTGGCGTCGGTCGCTTCGATCGTCACGAGCGGGATCACGTCCTTCACTTTCGCTTCCGGCGTGCTGACGATGACCTCGAAGTGGTCGAGGACATCGGATCCGCCGACCTGCGCGCGCAATGTGTTCGTCTCAAATCCTCCCACAGACCGGTTACCCTGCGCCGTGACGTTTGCCACGCTGTCGAGCATCGTGCCGCTCAGGAGGTCCATTGCGCGGAAGGTGATCGCACCGCCCATGTCCGTCTGGATGCCGAACTGCATCCGCCCGGCGCGGTCCGTCTCCCGGCTGTCTGCCAGCGGCGTGATCGTGTCCTGCGTCCGGCTGCCCACAAGCTGCACGGGCCGTCCGGCGAGGGGATTTCGCTGCGCGTCACGCAGCGTGACCGTCACCGTGACGCTCGAGCGTCCATCGGCCAGGAGCGTCGAGTCGCTCACCGTGATTGTCGACTGTGCGGGATCCATGCGGTCATGCAGAACTTCGAACGTGGCGTCGTTGGTGATCTTCCGCATCCCGAGTATTGCGAACACACGGTACGTGCCGGCTTCTGCCGTCAGGCGCTCCGGGATCGGGGCATTGGCGCTGCCGCGGGTATCCGTCTGCGTTGGGAGCACCGTGTCTTCACCCGATGCGGACACCAGATGGACGTCGATGGTGGTCGACGGCACGCTCCCCTGTATCTCAATCGAGGTCCCAAGTCCTGCGACGGTATCCGTCACGCGGATCGTTCCATCCGCCATCGCGATCGTCGGCAGCGAGAGCAGGGAGAAGGCCACGAGGAGCTGGATCGATATTCTGCGCATAAATCCCTTTATTATAGCAGATTTTGGCTTCCGGCTCAATCATTGGTTAGGGCTAAGGGATAGAGCCAAAGGCATCAAAAACCTTCAATACCTGGGAGCAGGCGTTCGGCCTGCGTATTCCGCGCGCCCCTTCGGCTCGGCTCAGGACAGGCTCCCGCGCGCTCCTAACCATCTCTTCCGACGCCCCAGCCCTACTTGCCCGCCGTAGCCTTGGCGAAGGTGGGTCCCTCTCCTATACTCGCTCCAATGAAGCGTTTTCTCGCGATCATCTCGACTGCCGCCTTGCTCACCGCATGTGGCGGTGCCAGCAGTTCGGCCATCGCTTGTTCGGAGCAGTTCTGGAACGGCGTCATTGCGCTGTGCCTCCCGGCGGGGTGGACGGTGCTGGAGCGCGAAATCCTGGACGACCGGGGCGTCCCCGACCAGGTGATCGTTGCCTTTCAGGCGGAGAAGTCCGTCTCGGGGCAGAGCCCCACGATCACGGTGACGAGTGAGAAGATCGGCTTGCCGCTCGATACGACCGCCTACAGCAAAGCGAGCGTCCGCGCTGTCACCACGCTTCCGGGCTACAAATTGATCGATAGCCGTTCTATGACTGTGGAAAGCCAAAAAACCGAGCTCCACGTCTTCTCCGCACAGCCCGTTGCGGGCGAACCGGAACGCCGGTTCTTCCAGTTGAGCGCGGTTGCGGCGAACGTCGGGTACACGGTGACGGCACTCACGCCTGTCAGCATCAGCGACACGCTGCAGAAGGAAATCATGCTCATCATGAACTCCGTGGCGTTTAGCCAGCCAGCGGCGGCGAAGTAATGGCTCGCCAACCGTAGCCAGGAGGTCATGCGCAAAACGCCCACCTCCGCTCGCTTCGGCGAGGCTACGGCGGGCAACCTCCTGCGGAGGTTGGAGGTGCCGGCGGGAATTGCACCCACGCATGGGGGTTTTGCAGACCCCTGCCTTACTGCTTGGCTACGGCACCGTGCATTGGAGAATACGCAGATTTCGCCCTTTCGCAAAGTTCCGTCGCTATTTGCAATAATCTATAAATATGATATAATATACGCAGTCACAGTCTCCTCTATCTCATACCAACATCCCTATGGCAAACCGCGATGTTTCTATCAGTCTCCTCGGCGTCGTCGCCGGCGTGATCCTGGGTGCAGGATCCCTGGCATGGGCGCAGACCGGTGCACTCGATGCGACGGTCATCGGCCTCGTTCCGCAGAACATGCGTCCGGCGAATTGGGAGATCCTCAATGAGAGGGCCATCAATAAGATGGGCATTCCTCTCCGCAGCAATTCGGACGTGAATTCGTTCTCGACGGTGAAGCCTGCTGATACGCCGTCCAGCATCCCCACGGATGCGATGACGGTCGTGACCCCGTGCACCGCGGTGCGAAGTGCGGTCGCTAAAGTGATGGAGACCTACAACGCCGTCACGCCGATCAACGTGAAGAACACGGAGGTGCGCCAGCGCATGTCGGTCATTTTCGCCGCTGTCGTGAGCGATGCGTGCAAGGATGAAGTCGCCGCAAGTTCCGCCAGCTCCGCTGCCACTGGCATGACGAACAACGGGAAGATCCAGAACTGGTGCAACCGGTACCCGGTGCGCAGCATTCGGTACTCGCAGTGCGTCATCAACACGGACATCGGGAAGACGTACCCCTAACTCAGTAATTC
Organism: Candidatus Peribacteria bacterium; assembly: GCA_009691305.1. Lineage (GTDB taxonomy): Bacteria > Patescibacteriota > Gracilibacteria > Peribacterales > Peribacteraceae > JABFSS01. The sequence continues at coordinate 21,928 of SICS01000012.1, forward strand.
AATTCTCTTGATGGGGGCGGCTCAGCGAGCCGCCCTTACTTTTGATAGAGATTCACATTGTCATCTGCACTGAGCATTGCTATAGTCCCTGAAATACCATGGCGCCTCACGCAACCCCCTTAGCGGCTTCCACGAAAGCAAAAGACTACGTGATCGCCACCATGGGCAGCCATTCCGCGCTCCAGATCCTGAAGGGCGCGCGCGATGAGGGCATGCGGAACCTTGTCATCTGTAAGAAGGGGAGTGAGCGCCCGTACAAAGCCTACGATGTCGCCGACGAATACCTCTTTGTCGACGATTGGAAGCAGTGGGATGCAAAGATAGAATCCGAGCTGATCAAGCGGAACGCGATCATCATCCCGCATGGGTCCTTCGTCAGCTATTTGGGGCACAAGCGGGTGCAGGAGATGAAGCCGATGTACTACGGCACCAAGGAAATCCTGGAGTGGGAAAGCGACCGGACGATGGAACGCGAGTGGCTCCTTAAAGCGAAGCTTCTGCTCCCGCGCGTCTTCAAGAAGCCCGAGGACATCGACGGCCCGGTGATCGTCAAATTCCACGGCGCCGGCGGCGGGTTCGGCTACTTTGTCGCGACGTCCCCCAAGCAGTTTTACGAAGTGAAAAACCGCAAGTATCCCGACGACAACGACTTCGTCATCCAGGAATACATCGTCGGCTCGCCCGTCTACGTCCACTATTTCTACTCACCCATTACTGGCGAACTGGAGATCATGGGTATGGACAAGCGGTACGAGTCGAACGCCGACTCCATCGGCCGCATCCGCGCGGAGGACCAGCTGGCCGCCAATATCTTTACGAGTTACACGATCGTGGGGAATTTCCCGATCGTCGTGCGCGAATCGCTGCTGCCGGAGATGTTTGAAATGGGTGACCGGGTGGTCGCGGAAAGCCGCAAGCTGAAGGCCGGCAAAGGCCTCTTTGGGCCCTTCTGCCTGGAGATGATCATCACGCGGAAGCTGCAGATGTTCGTCTTTGAGATCAGCGCGAGGATCGTCGCCGGCACGAACCCCTTCATCGAAGGCTCGCCCTACACTGCACTCAAGTACGACGTGCCGATGAGCACGGGGAGGAGGATTGCGCGGGAGATTAAACAGGCCATAGAAATGGGAAGGTTGAGTGAGATTCTTGGGTGATCCCTCGTTACGCTCAGCGCTCCACGCTGAGCTACTCGGGATGACAAATCAGCAACTTTTCCTGTACACTGCATCAAATGAACGCAAAGCAACTTCTCAAAGGCTACGATCTGCAGAACCTCACGGTTGGCGTCCTTGGCGGGCACAGTGCGCTTGATGTTTGTCACGGTGCGAAGATGAATGGATTCAAGACTGTTGCAGTCGCGCGGAAGGGGAGGGAGAAGACGTATGCGAAGTATTTTAAGACGCGGGCTCGGGCTCGGGCTGGGGTTCGGGAAGAAGTTGGCTGTGTTGACGACACGATCCTCGTTGATCAATTCCAGGATGTGCTCAAGCAGGACATCCAGAAGAAGCTTCGGAAGATGAACACGATCTTCGTGCATAACCGCTACTTCTGGGTCTACTTTAACGATTTTACCAAGGTCGAGAATGGCTTCAACGTGCCGATCTTCGGCTCGCGGACACTGCTGCGCCTGGAGGAACGCGACCAGAAATACAACCAGTACCATCTTCTGCACGACGCCGGTATCCGTACGCCCAAGCTCTTCAAGACCCCGGACGACATCGACCGTCCGGTGATCGTCAAAGCGAGTGAAGCCCAGCGCGGCTACGAGCGCGGCTTCTTCGTCGTCACCTCGCCAAAGGACTATGCGGCTACGGGTATGCGTCTTGAGTCAAATGGCAGCATTGCATTGAACTGGAGGGAAGCTTCCATTGAAGAATTCATTATCGGTGCCCCAATCAACTTCAATTTTTTCTATTCACCGCTGACAAAGCGTCTTGAACTTATGGGAACGGACATGCGTCGCCAAACTAACCTTGATGGATTTTTACACTTAACAGCAGAGGAACAGATTGCTATCGGTAAAAAGATTCCCGTGAAGCGCATCGAGACCGGCCACATCGCCGTCACCGTCAAAGAATCCATCCTGGAGAAGGCCTTCGACCTTGGCGAGAAGTTCGTCAAAGCGACGCAGAAACTGCCAAAGAAGCTCGACCCGTCCGGGAAGGGGATCATCGGGCCTTTTGCGCTCCAGGGAGCGGTGGTCGCGGAAGAGGGCAAAGAGGACATCGTGATCTTCGATGTTTCCTTCAGGATCCCCGGTTCCCCCGGCGTCGCCGCTACGCCGTACTCCGGCTATCTCTACGGGCAATCGATGAGCGTGGGCGAAAGAATCGGCCTGGAGCTCAGAACAGCTGTAGAAGAGGGGAGGGTTGAGGAGGTGATCACTTAATGTACACTTGTCACGTGGGGCTGTAGCTCAGTGGTCAGAGCGCCTGCTTTGCAAGCAGGATGCCAGGGGTTCGACTCCCCTCAGCTCCACCACACTTCGCTCGCCTACTGGCGAGCTTCGCGTGGCAAGCCATGATCTCCGTATAATATATTCATCACTTTTTTTCTATTTCCGGCACAATCCCCGGCGGGTAAACAGGCGGCCGCTTGGGGGCATAATTTCTTTGGACACTCCAGGCCTTACTCGATTTCACAAACGGGAGAGCATACGCCTCAACATCCACCCCGGATTGTTTCATGCCCTCTCGAAACCGGTCGATTTTCCATGTGGGAAAGTGTTGCCTGGTCTTTGCGTTTTCCCACTCGTGTTGTAAATCGGGATCGCTCCGCTGCAGCAATGAGATGCCTTTTGCATCATGTTTTTGCCTACACGTGTACCAGTGTGCCCGGCGTTCATCGCCATAGTTATCGAGCCATTCCTTATCGTGAAAATCCGAATAGATGTTCTGCCATCGATAGTATGCCCTTGCTTCGATGAGGTTTAACTTCTTTCCTTTCTCTACTCCCGACAGAACGACAATTTGGAAGTTCTCCCGGTCTTCAGCTGTATCAAGCCACAGATAATGATCTTTCAAATACTCCGGCAACGGGTGGAATTCATTGATGCGATCTACCAATTTGTCGTCCGGCAGGATCTCCAGAACCCTGCGCTTCACTTCCAGATCCGACGAATACCGAAGCGGCGCGAGCAGCACCATGATGTCGTGGTTGAAGCGCTTCTGTAGCTCCTTTTGAGAAGCATCACGTGCACGAAAATCGCTGCTGCCCAGTTGCCTGATGCGCGTCATGATATCGCTGGGCGAAAAGGGCTCTTCTTTCTTGAGCTTGGGTCCCTCCGGAGCCTTGGGCACAGGCATCTCAAAATCCATCGTCGGGTGCACGGGGATTTCTTCGAGCGGAGTCGGTTGCGCAGCCGCCATCTGTCCGCCTCCAACAGATGCCAACAAGAGGGTTGCGGTCTCCACCATGCGCCACGACACGTCCTTGATGGCCGACAGGGCTCCACTCACACGCTCGCTCCATTCACGTTCCGCCGGTGCCAACGAGGGGACATTCAGCATCTCGTGCGGATGCTATCCCCTCTGTCCCACAAGAAAAGTATTTCACACTGCGAAGCACCGGGATGCCTCTCCCAGAGCGAAGAAATCTTGCCACCCGGTCACTTGGAAACGGGATTCGCCTTCGCCTTCTGCTCCTCCGCAATTGTTCCCCATGCGAGTGACCAGGCCAGAAGGAACTGCGAGGAGTCGTCGGTGGAGAATTTCTCGATCGGCGTGTCGTGCACTTCCTCTTTGCCGTTCACCATCTTCGTCACCTTGATCCGCTCGGGCGTCTGGTCGCGGTTGGAGTCGCTCATCTCAATCACGAGTTTGTCGATGCTCTGTTCCGGCTTCACCGTCAGCAAAATCGGGCCGGTGGTAGGCACTGTGACCGTAATGTTGTAATTGACGCCGCCTTCCTCTTCCATGCGGGCGGTGAGCGAGTGGTTGGGCTGTGCCGCAATAAGGTTGAGGAGCGCGGTCCAGACCTCCGGCTTAATCTCGAGGCCCGCAGTGAGCGTGCGGCGCCCGGTCTCGCTCTCGGCCAAGACGACAGGGTCGATCTCCCCGGGGTGCGCCAACGATTCGACGGCGCGGTAGATGCCGTACGGCGGCAGGACGATCGCAATGGTGCCGTCGCGGCTGCCGTGCACGCGGAACCCGTGGGCGATGCCGCTGATATCGGCGACGACGAGTAGGAACAGCACGACCAGCGCGTAGGGGTTCGAGAGGAAACGGGGGAGTGTAACCATCCCGCAGAGAGTAAGTGCGCGCTACGCGCTATGCAAGCGCAAGAAAGCCCAAATCCGTTCCTATTGTGCATTGGGGCAGATGCGCTCGACCTTCGAGCCGCAGCGGACGATCCAGCAGTTGCCTTCCTTGGTCCGCTTGCACGTGGGCGGGGCCGAGGAACTGCCCTTCGTCTGGGTAGACATGGTGGGCGGGCGGGGGCACTCCTGTTGGCAGACGTTGTAGATGCCGCCATCGTTGCACTTCACGGTGCAGCCGTTCTTCACGCACTGGACGTTGTCCGTCGTCGGCAGGTCGCCGCACTTCCACCACTCACACTTGTTGTCGTCCATGCTGCGGACGATGCGCCCCACGGGGCACGTCGATTTGACCTTCGCGTTGTTCTCCTTGGATCCATGGCACTTGTCTTCCGTCTGCACGGCGCCGCACTTCCACCACTCGCACTTGTTGTCGTCCATGACACGCACGATCTGGGTGGCGGGGCACGAGGCCTTCACCCGGTCATTGTTCACATACGACTCCTTGCAGCGATCATCCACGGTGGTCACCGGCGCCTCGCCGCACTTCCACCACTCACACTTGTTGTCGTCCATGCTGCGGACGATCTGGGTTGTCGGGCATGAGGCCTTCACCTTCTCGTTGTTCGCGTACGCATCTTTGCAGAGGTCGTTCGTGATTGGCACGCACTTGTACCAAGGGCAGTTGTTCCGGTCCCACGTGGACTCGATCCGTCCTGTGCATGAGGCTTTCACCTTCTCGTTGCTCGCGTTCGCCTCGCGGCAGGTGTCCATTGTCGTCGTCGACGTTGTCTGAGCAAAAACGACCGTTGCTGCCAGGAAGCTGGCGGTGGCGATGCCCACCATCGAAGCGAATTTCTTCATAGGTAAAGGGGAAGGAACGAGGAAAGCATGGCGGAAGCCCCCCGTGAGTCAATTGCAGGAAGGGCTCTGATGTTTTGTGTTCAGGAATAATAGCTATTAGGAGCGCGCTTTCTGCGCGCGTACGCAGGCAGAAAGCCTGCTCCCAGGTTTTGATGTCCGCAGGTCGAAGACCTGCGTCTTTTGCTAAAACATCGTCGGTGCCTGGTGCTGGAAGGCGGGCGAGAGGGAGCGCATCGGCGCGAAGAGGATGGAGGTGGTTCCCGTGGCCTCGGCCAGCGTCCAAAAGAAGATGATCATCGCGATGTAGACAATCACGTAGTGCACGCCGCCCACTTTCCGCATCCAATCGGCCTCGCCGAACATGTTCCCCACCATTTCGCGGTAGTAGATCAGCACAAAGGGACCGATCAGGCCCGCTGCGAGCAGGAGGTAGTAGCCCACGGTTAGGCGATGGCGGAATCGATCATCTGCTGCATGTCCTCCTTCGACTTGCCGCCCACGGTCGTCTTGACCGCAGCGCCACCCTTAAAGACGATGAATGTCGGGATGCTCATCACGCCGAACTGGCCCGGGATCTCGATGTTGTCGTCCACGTTCATCTTCACGAACTTCACTTTGCCCGCGTACGCCTTCTCTAGTTCATCGAACACCGGGAGCATCGCCTTGCACGGACCGCACCACGGCGCCCAAAAATCAATCACCACAGGAGTGGGGGAGTCGAGAACTTCTTTCTGGAAGTCGGCGTCCATGATCGGTGCGGGCATAGGTCAGGTGGGAAGTGGGAGTGAATTCTAACTTATTCCAATCGCCCTCGCGACAACAACTGTTTCGTTATCTGTTTGCCGACCTCCACCGCCGGTTGTCCATACGGATCAATCCGATAGAGCTTCCCGAGCAGGACGACCTCGGTGAGGAGCAGGAAGAACAGTTGCCCCAGGTGGGACGCATCCAGGCGCGTCAGGGAGATCGTCGCGTGCGGGCGCTTGGCACTGGTGAGCGCGCGGCTGGTGCCTTCATAGCAGGCGTCCAGAAGCGTGCCAAAACTCTTGCCGGCGATCTCTTTCCATTCCGGCGCCACATCCTCGGGCACATTGAGGCGCGGCTTCTCGAGCTCGCGGAGGAAGAGGTGCCACGACTTGCGCGGCCCCGCCATCCACTGCTGCAGGAGTGAGTGCTGGTCCTGGGTGCCGATGGCGGCCACGGGGATTGGGTTGGCCGTCTCGGTCTTCCCCAAACTCTCCGCGATCAGCTGCTGGTTCCACCGCGCGAGCGACTGCATCCGGACGCTGTATGGCATGATCACGCGGACAGGGTAGCCGCGCCGCGTGTCGAGCAGGAACTGTGTGGCGGCGAGCTGCGCGGCCGGGTTCTCCGAGAGCGATGTCGACTGGCAGAGCGTATCCATCTCTTTGGCCCCGCGCACGAAGGCGGCCACGTCGCCATCCAGCAGTGCCAGCGGGAGCAGCCCGATAGGAGTAAAGATCGAGTACCGTCCACCGACGCCGTCGGGGATCGGCAGCATGGGGATATCGTTGTTCACGCAGAACTCGTGGAGCGTGCCTTTCTGGGAGTCCGTCACGGCGATCACGTGGTCCTTGGGCTTCAGTTTGCGCTGGCTGCAGAGGTGCTCCCAAAAGAGGAAGAACGCGCTCATCGGCTCCAGCGTGTCGCCCGACTTGCTCGCGATGACGATCAGTGTCGTCTTCCATTCCACTATTGAGAGGATCTGCAAGAGCGCGGCGGGGTCGATGGTGTCGACCACGATGAACTGCATGGTGTCGGGGGTCTCAAACGCCTCCTGGATGACCTTGGGCCCCAGGCCCGACCCGCCGATGCCGATCCACAGGACCGTCTTGATGCCATGGCCTTTGGCGGCCATCGCGGCTTCGCGCACGCGCTGGATCGTCTTCTTGTCGTATGGGTCCATCGACCACGCGTGGTCGCCAGCGCTGCGTTCCTTCAGCCAGTCCTCGACATGCTTCTTCATCGACGTCCTGAGGCCGGACATCTCCGCGTCGGGGATACCCATCGAGGGAGTAATTGCCTTTGCCAGCGTTGAGGAGATATCGAGCGTCAGCATGTGAGGGATTGGGCTAGGGCTAGGGATCGGATTCCACAGCGCGGCCTTTCTGGCCGCATTTAAAGAGATCGCAATGCAGCAGCCACTCGATCTTCCGTCGTTTTGATATCGGGGGGAAGGTCCTTGAGTGCGCGGATGGCAGTGCTGGAGTCGTAGCCGAGGGCGGTGAGCGCAGCGATCGCATCCTGGTCGTATTCCCCGCGTGCGGCGGAGACACCCTTCACCATGAAGATCTGCGGCTTGCGCTCCGCGAGTGAGCGCAGCTCGAGCAACAATTTTTCGGCCGTCTTCTTGCCAATCCCTTTGATCGACGTAAGGAGCGAGACGTTCTGCTCCTCCATCGCCTGCTTCAAAATGATGCGGGGTACCGCGCAGAGTTCCAGTCCCAGCCGCGGACCGATGCCCGTCAGTTTAATCAGCTCCTCAAACAACATGAGCCCGTCGCGGTCGGCGAACCCAAACAGGTCGAACCGGTCCTCGCGCACGTACGTCGAAACCCAGAGCATCCGGGGCTCAGCCTCTTTCAAGCCGTCCCAGACGTCCAACGGCACCGAGACCCTGTACCCCACCCCCATCACGTCTATCGTCACCTCACCGGGATCCATTTTGTGCACCGATCCTCGGAGATGCGCGAGCATACCGCGAGTGTAGAACAGATGCGGGACGGGTTCCAGAATTTCCGTTTTTCTGCTAGAATGAGGAGAAATCCACATGAGACATCTCCACCGCATCCACCTGCTCGTTGCACTGCTGATCCCGATCGTTTCGATATCCAGCGGGGCGATGCTGATCGGCACGCTCTCGGGCACGACCCTGGAGGATGCTCTGGACCGCGTGCGCGACAGCGCGCGCAAGAGCGCGACACTGGAGTCCATCGGCGACGAGAGTGAAAAGGCATATCACGACGCGAAGCAGCGCCTGCAGCGGTTGGGGAAACAGAAGCGCGAAGTGCGGCTCCACATTGCGGCCCTCCTTCACTCACTCCGAACGATTGGCAACCAGAGTGACGCGCTCCTGCTCAGCCAGGAGTTGGCGGTGCGCAACTTTGCGCGTGAGCAGGGCGACTTCGGCGAATTCCTGCGCTATGCCCACGTGCGACAGCTCAACGTCACTGCCGGCCCCATGTGGGGCGGATGGGTGCTGCGCCGCCTGCTCGGCATGTCGCTGGGAGAATCCGTCGACGCCGATCTGCGCGACACCGCACTCGCCCGCGCACGGGAACAGATCCTTATGCGCCTGCTTGCCGCACGTGAATCCGACCAACTCTCACGTGAACAGCTGCACTCGGTGGCAGGGGAGAGCGGGGACCAGTTGGCCGAGCTCCGTGATGAGCACGAGACGCTGATCGACGAGTACGCCGATGTGCTCCATATGCTCGACAACGCCGAGACCACCCTGCGCGCCAGCGCCGAACAATTGGAACAGCTGAAACGCGATACAGCCCAGGTGCAGCAGGACATTGATGCCATCCAGAGCGAACTCGACGGCATCGTCTTTATCGTTCGCCCGGGTGGTGCCACGGGATACACCTACGTCCTCATCGGCCACCGCGGCGGGTACGCCACCGTGTACGGCCACCTCAACCATGTCTTCGTGAACGCGGGCGACACGGTCAGCGCGGGCGACGTGATCGGCATCAGCGGCGGCACGCCGGGCACCGAAGGCGCGGGCCGCAGGACCACTGGGCCGCACCTGCACTTCGAAGTCATCCTCCGCGGGGAGCATGTGGATCCCATGACGGTGTTGCCGAAGTGAGGGTTAGGGGCGACGGCGGGTCGCCCGTACGGAAATCGATATCATCATTGATTATTCCGATCCCGATGCCATTTTGCCGGATTATTTCGAATATATTCCCGCACGCGTTGCAATGTGCCATCATCCCGAAGGATGCGTTCATAGAAATTACGTTGCCACGTGAAGTCGACGTACCCGGCGGCGCGGATGTGTTTGGTAGTGACGGATTTGAATTGTCCCATAATCGCACCCAACGAACCAGATTGCAATCGGGGTTGTGTAGGGGCGACCCGCTGGGTCGCCCGCATACCGTCGCCAACAATCCCGTGGGTCGCCCGCATACCGTCGCCAACAATCCCGTGGGTCGCCCGCATACCGTC
>SICS01000042.1 GCA_009691305.1 Candidatus Peribacteria bacterium
GTTCTCCGCAACAATGCGGTCTTCCTCACGCTCGTAATCCGTCTCAGTCTTCTCTTGCGTAAGCAGTTCATCCCGGCGTGAGCGTTCCCGCGCGTCCCCGATGAGTTCCAGTTCCAGATCACGATTCGACTTGCTCTGTTCGATCTTCATGTCCGCAATCTGTTCGGCACGGTCGATGCCTTCTGTTTTGTAGTCCTCGATTTGCTTCCCGCGCTCGTCGAGGAGCTTCTGCGCACCGCTCTTGTAAATCTTGAAGGAATCGCGGATCGCCGCCTGTGCATCAAGAACAGGTTGGGCAGCATTCATTTCTTCATCGACGAGACCGGAGAGGCTGCCCGGCGCTTCCAGACCATCGCCTTGCAGGGCTCCTGCTGCCTCACGCTGCTTCTTCGTGTGCGTTCCGAAGGTTTCGGTCGGAATATCCTCTTCCTGAGATACTGTCGCGCCAGAAGACGCCCCTGACCCATTCTGATCCTGCTGACCCTTCTGCTTTCCTTCGAGACCGAGGCGCTGCGAACGAAGCTGTCCGCGTTCCTGAGATCGTCCTTGAATCGAGAGATTCGGAAGACTCTTCTGATTCACTCCTCCGGTCGTCGTGATCGGCTTCTCAATTCCTTTCACGCCTGCGCGTGCGGTTGCACGTTGCTGCTGGAACGATGCATTGCGGGTGTCTTTTCCCAAGAAAGTCGCATTGAGTTCTGACAATGCATTCGACCTCTTTTGATCGAAATAGAACGGATCGTAATTGCCTGACTTACGAGCGGCATTCTCCTCAGAGGAGAGTCTCGTGATGAGTTCGCCCTCTGCTTTGCTGCGCACGGCAGTACGCTTCTGTTCAGCAGTCACATTCTGTGTGAGTCCAGTGGCGAAGGTCTTGCCTCCTGTCTTGCCGTAGATTTCGGTTCCACGAGAACCGACAACACCCTCACGGCTGAACGTGACATCTCTCTTCAAGTCCCTCGCTGCGGCGTTCATCGAGGACACCTGACGATCCTGATTGCGTACGTTCTGGTTTATCGTATCCCGGCGAGCAACCTCCGTCTTGATTGCCACGCGGTTCTGACTCTTCGTGAGAGATGCAGACGCACCAGCAGCGTTCCGCTGCACGTCGAGCGCCGCTTTGGTAATGAAGATCAGCCGATGCTCAGAAAAGAAGCTCATATTTGAATAGTGATTGCGGTGCCGGAAGTTCCGGTCGCGCCAGTGGCTCCTGCGGCGGGTGCAGTTCCGGCGGCTGTGCTACCGCTCGCGCCAGCCGCGCCGCCTGCGCCACCAGCCCCACCTGTCTCGATGGCAAGTGCCGTGCTCCATCCCGAGATGTCGAAGTAGATCACAACGACCTTTCCTGAACTTCCTCCCGATCCACCGCCTCCACCTCCACCACCCCCGGTTGCCTGTGCTGCGCTATTTCCCGGCGCACCAACGCCTCCTGCACCGCCTGCACCTCCAACAGATTCGATAGTTCCTGCCCCAGTAATCGTGTTTGCACACACAAGGACGTTATGAGCGTTGCTCCCCGACCCTCCTCCTCCTCCACCTCCACCAGCGTTGGTTCCTGTTGCACCGACACCGCCCCCTCCACCGCCTCCTGCGGAACCTCCACCAGCGTTCGTCTGTGCCAAAACCAGCGTACCAGCGTCAGAAGTTGTCCAGTTGATGAGATGTGGAATTGCCCTTACACCACCCACAGAAGCCGTCGCGGTACCCGCGCTTCCAGCGGCTCCGCCAGCGGCACCATTATCTCCCGACCCACTATTTCCGTCCCCTCCGCGACCTCCCGCGACACCTGCCGCACCGTTCGCGCCAATGGCGTTCGCTGCCGCAGTGCCATTGACTCCAATAGTTCCGGCAATTCCTGAGCCTCCGGTTCCACTGCGTCCGTTTCCTCCTGTTGCTCCTGCCACACCCGCCTTCGTAGCAGGGAAGTATCCGGCAGCGAGAGCTGCGCCTGCGGCACCTCCGGTCGCGCCGTTGACGTCCGTGGCTGCGGAGCCGACCGCTCCCACAGTACCAACGGAGCGTATTTTGGCCGTTCCCGTGAGCGTCAGGGTTCCCTTCACGAAGACGCGGAATCCTGCGGTCGTCAGGACGATGCCCGTATTCACCGTGAGGTTGTTGTAGAACATGTCTCTCGCAAGCGTCGTGTTTCCACTGATCGTCACGTTGCCGTCGTTTCCATCACCGAAGTATCCAAGGTTCGATGGGATGCTCGGGAGGAATCCAGTGGCAAACTTTCCCGATGAGTTGAGAAGCGCCAATTTATTCTCATCACCAGCCCCGCTACTCGTTTTCACGAGATTCGCAGCCGCAATGATAAGTCTGGCACCCGTTCCGCCTGTCGCCGTCGACGTCCCCTGCTCCGCGACCGTGGCCTCTTCAAATTTTCCTGCGACCGTCGTGGAGCCGTCGGCAACCGAGCCGGAACCAAGAGTGACCCACGCTCCACTTTCTCCGAATTGCCACTGGTTCAGAGTGGAATCGTAGACGGCTTTCCCGTTCCCAACAGTCCAAGTGTTTTTCTGCGTCGTAGTCATGGACGTAACGGTGAGCGCGGCGGTCGTGCCGGAGAGCGTGAGTCCAGCGCTGAAAGTTTTGAGTGCGCTGAACGTCTGCCCTGCTACATCGAGGAAGGCGATGTTTTGCAGATACTCGTGCGCGACGACAAGACGGACAGTCGAAGAGTTCGCGGTGTGTTCGTATGCAGTCGCCTGACTCGCCGCGTAGAGAGTGCCGCCGCCGTATTTGAGTGCGCGACGCAGGCTCGTGAGGGTCGCCGTGGTGTCGGCGTTATCGGTCACTCCTCCGAAAGAGATGCGCTCCTCGTTCGGCTTTCCTTCATCCACAACCAAAATTCCACCCACCATGGAGAGAGGGACGTAGTTAATTTTCATGGACGTTGCTGACGAACTGATACTCTCGGTGAGATACATCGTGTCCGGCATCGTCTCGAATATCGTTGGTGTAGCGGTGAGGTCGGCCATAGTGAGTGGGGGGAATTAGATCGCTTCGATTTGCGTTGCGGAGGAGTTGGACACTTCACCTGCTACGCCTTCGTACGAATCTATTTGCACACCATAGCCTGTTCCTTGACACCGGAATCTTAGCTGAACGTACCGACATTCAAAATTGACATCGACCGGAACTGCAAACTCAAAGCCATCGTCATCGCCCGGCGAGCCGCCAGAGTGTCCGATGACCGTATACCCGATGGAATCTCGACCGAGAGGACGGAAGACCGAGGCGGACACATACGATGCGCTTCCGTCGAGCTCTACGGTGCGTTGAAGGTCTCCATCGCAGAAAATATCTACATTGCAAAGTGTTTGGGTCTTTATCAGACCCGTGAGGAAAATCTGATCGACGTGCTGCTTCCGTCGTCTGTCACCGACGAAGTGCTGCGGGGACACGGCAACCATCGAGGGGGATGACGCGCTGCCGTCCGTGAATCCCGTCTCTCCCTTCCAGATGATGTCATCGTTCGCATCTCCGAAGTACACGTTCCCGCGCCACTCGATCCAGCACGAGGGCTGGTACCCGGTGTCGATGGAGTACCCCTTCGTCTCCGCGTCGTAGACGAGAGTTTTCAGAAGGTTGTCCTCTTCCACCGTTGTCCTGAGAAGGTTGTCCTGCTCGCTGTACCCCATGCGTGCTCGGTCTTGGCTGAAATCAAGGAGCTTCAATGTCCCTGTGATCTTGCGGTCAAAATAAGGGTTGATGATGGGCTCCGGGTTCGCTCCCGTGGTGTCCGGTTCGATGGTCTTCTGCCGCCGAGTATCCGTCAGCATAGCGAGCTTGTCTCCGAACTGGATGAAGCAATCGTGGTTCACAATCCCATACGCTTCCGTGTACGGCTCCCTGACAGGGATGCCATCGGCGTCGATGGTCGTCCATGCCTCGATGCCCTTTTGCTTGGCGACGTACATCTTCGTGAGCAGGGATTCCATGGCGGTGACGGTTCCGAATTTCCCGAAGAGTTCGCTGTCCGAACCAGTGCCAGTGAAATCGTCGATATTGTGCGGCGTGTCAGTATTCGCCGTGACGGAGTAATACTCGGCGTGACCCGCATTCAGAGTTCCTGCGACGATCATCTTCTCGAACTGCGTTTCGAGCACTGTACCTTTCGGAGCGCCCGGAACGTCCTTTGTCTGCGTCAGAACCTCCCCGACGGCGTAGGTTCCAGACGGTACCGTGCATCCGTTAAATGTGTCCCCTCCCTTCTGCGCGACGTAGGTGTGCGTGCCTGTCCCCGCATCGGTCATGTTCACGGCTGACCCTCCCTCAGTCGTCGAGACCTTAAACGTATCTGTGGTTGCACTGATAATGAAATAGTTCGTCACTGTGGAAAGACCAGCAGGAAGAGCACCACCAGAGTTCGTGAACTGCACAATGTCCCTATTCTGGAACCCGTGCGCGGTGGCTGTGATCGTGTCGTTCGCGGCGACTGCGGTGAACGTGGCCGTCTTTTTTCCTGTGTAGGTGATAAGGCTTCCTTTGCAGTACAGGATGCCATCGGTGAAGGTATGCGTCCCCGATCCTGTTCCCGTGATGTCCACCGCCGAGCCGCCCGGAGTGGCCGATACTTGAAAATCATTGGTGGTCGAGTTCTTCACGAAGTACTCCGTCACGGCGCTGAGTCCCGCCGGGAGAGCGCCACCGGAGTTCGTGAACGCCACGCGATCACCGTTGAGGAGTCCGTGCGCGGTCGCTGCAATGATGTCCGTCGCCGCAGTCGCGGTGAACGTGGCCGTCTTGGCAATGCGGAACTGGTCGGTGTGTCCGGGCTCCGTCACGATGCTCGTGGAGGCATTTGTGAACTGCGTGAGAACGACGCCCACAGTGATCGACAGATAAATGTCGATGCCGTTGGTGTACTTCATCTCGGAGTTATATTCGCGGAACATCCCTCTGTACCCCGCCGTCCCCAGCCAGCCGACGGAGTAGAGAGGGGCGTCCTCGCTTATAGTGTGAAAAATCTTCGTTCCGCTCTTCAAGAAAAGAACGTCGTGCTCGACGCACTTTCCGAACTGCTCGATCCGATACGAGGTGGCCGGAGTCCACGCGCCGATCTCATCCGTTCCCCGGCGCATGTAGAACCCACCGCTCGGTATGTATCTCAGGTTTTCCGCTTGCACAAGCGATCCTTCTGGCGCTTTGTCGGAACTGACATCGGTGCGCAAGCCCTCATCGAACTTGTCAGCGTAGAATAGGGTCGTCGATGATGAAGATTTCTTAGGCATCAGGAAAAATTGGTTAGAGAATATTCACCGAATAGTTCGATAGCTTTTTTGTCGTATGCTTTTGCTGCTTCTCGTTCATTCATAAAATATCCGCATGAAATTCTCTTTCCATGAAAACCAATACTCGCCATCCATTTCCTCATGTTTTTGTGCCAGCAAACACC
>SICS01000043.1 GCA_009691305.1 Candidatus Peribacteria bacterium
GCGATGGGGATCCACACGAAGCTGCGGAGGAAGAGCCACGCCCAAAGGCCGATCAGCGGGACAAGCCAGGCGATCGCCGTCTGCACGGCGTTCACGGGATCGGATAAGCCTTTCACCGCGATCACGACGAAGTACGACTTCGCGAGCATTGCGATAAGCATCGAGAGGATGAACGAGATCCCCAGCGCCGGTAGCATCGCCTTGAACACTGTGCCCATCATCCCGGCGCCCTGCAGCGACTGCTCCATCATCTGCTTGGCCAACGCTTCCATCTGCTTCTGGGACTCCTCGTCGAGCTTGCCGTCCATCGCTTTGTTCTGGAGCTCCTGAAACTTCTGGCTCGTCACTTCCATCTGCGTCTGGAACGCGCCCATATTCACTCCCGTTGCAGAAGCGCCTCTCTCGCACCAATACCGATCAGACTACTCTTCACAGTGTGTCGAGTGATCTCAAGAGTCTCACCGCCTCCATATTTTTCGCATCGATCCGGAGTACTCGTGTCAGGAGTGCACGTGCGCGAGATGGGTTGCTCGTGAGGAGATGCCCTGCAAGCGCAGTCATGATCATCACCGAATCGGGGCTCAACTCGTTCGCTTTCTCCAGGGAAGCGAGCGATTCGTCGAGCTTCCCTTGGCCGTCGAGGATGAGCGAGAGGTTGTAGAGCACCCCCTCCGCGTTGGGGTTCCACTGGAGCGCGGCGCGGAATTGCGCCTCCGCTTCGGCCGTCTCCCCTGCCTCGAGCAGGAGGCTTCCCAGTTTATTTCGTGCCGACACGTACGACGAATCCATCTCCACGGCCTTCCGGTAGTGCACCATCGCGTCCGCAGTTTTTCCTTCGTATTCCTCGAGCACGCCCAGCCCCACGAGAGGCTCGGGATTCGTTGGATCTAGCTGGCTCGCCTGCGTGCACTGCTCAGCCGCATCTTCCACCCGACCGATTTTCGCGTACACGCTGCACAACCCCATCCGCAGTTCCGGGTGGTCCCCGAAGGCGATCCCATCGCGCAGCAGCTTGATTGCGTGGTCGTACTTCCCTGTGTCCTTGTCCATCATCGCAAGTGCCGACCGCGCGGCGACAGACTCGGGAGAAAGAGCGAGCGTGTGCCCGAAGAGCGTCGATGCGGAATCCCAAATACGCGTTTGTTGGAACGACATGATCGCCAGGATGGCGATGATGGGCGTTGCTAACCACATCCACGGGCCTTTGTAGGGGCGCAGCACTGCTGCGCCCTTCTCGAGGATCATGTCTCCCATCATTACGAGGAGGAACAAGAGGCCAACCTGCGGCAAATACATGTACCGGTCCGACGCGAAATACATCTCGCCGCCTTTGTGGAAGTTGATGAAGGTGGGTGCGAGGGTGAGGAGGAAAAAAAGTGAGCCGAAGAGTATTCCTCGCGAATCCCCAGCGCGGCCACCTGTGATGAGCGAAGTCGAACCATCCTTGGCCGCGCGATACCTAGCCGCGGTGATGAGCAATGCCGCAAGAAGTACGAGGATAATGATCGGCACAAAGAACGCGGGCAGGAAAAGGCTGATCTCACCGCGGTACGGATAGAACACGCCAAGCGGAGAGGGCAGGAGAAATTTCTGAAGATAGAAGACCGTGCTCTTGGCTGCCATCAGCGCCATCTCCCACAGCGAATGTTCGGCGAGGATCCGCTCTTTCCCCGCAGCTGCGATGACGAAAAAGATTCCCGAGAGGATCGCGTACGGGATCTTGTCGATGAGCATCCGCCACACCCATTTTCTTCGTTCAATGAGGATGTCGGTCAGGATGAGGATCGCCGGCAACGTGACGGCCATGACCTTTGAGAGGAGGGCCAATGTGAAGAAAATAATGGAAAACCAATAGGCCGTCGTAAGGGCACGGCATGCCGTGCCCCTCCCCCGGTATTGCAGATACATGGCGTACGCGAGCAGGAAAAACATCGTCGACAATACATCCTTTCGTCCCGCCAACCACACGACCGCCTCGGTGTTGAGCGGATGAATGGCAAATATTAATCCCGCGAAAACCATGATGTAGGGGTGTAGCACCGCTACGCCCTTCTGCATGCGCAGCAACAACATCATCACGCACATCACGAGCAACGCATTCCCCGCATGCAGGAGAATATTTGTCACGTGATAGATCCACGGCTCCAGCCCCCCGATCATGTAATTGACCTGGTAACTGACGAACGTCAGCGGGATATAGAGTTCGGGGTCGTAGGTGGTGAAGACGGTCTTCAGGTGTTCCGCCGTCACCCCCCGGACTGCCAGGTTGTGTGTGATCAGTAGATCATCATCAAGAGGGGCAAAGTTTTGGCTCAGGGATCTCCCAAACGTGAGGAATGTTAGGAGGAGACATGCGCCGGATGTCAAAAGGACAGTTCTTCTCATAGACGTGATTCTGTGCTATTATAGTGAGAAATGCACATCGAACTCCATCTGCCGCGTCCGGGCGTCACATTGCTCGCGATCTTCGCCGTCACGGGATGGACGTTGTTCTTTTCGAACACGTCCCGGAGCGCCTCGGTCGTCGAAGCGCCGCCGATGGAGATCCACACAGATGCGTCATCGTCTATCGCTGTCGTGGCGTTGCCCGTGGCCTCGTCCGTCATTCCGTACAAGCAGCCGGTTACCGAGGAAGAGGAATCGCACCTCTCGTCCGCCGAAATGCGCATCAAGTGGGCGCGCGCAGAGCAGGAGTTCCTTCGTCAGAAGCAGGACATCATCCGCGAACAGCTCGAGGGCCTCCAGAAGGAGCGCGAAGCCCTCGGCCCCAACATTTCGCCTGCACTCGAAGAGCAGTTCCGCCGCAGCGTCCAGATGTTCACGTCGCTTGTGAAGGACGAAGAGAAAGCGGAGCAGTTCATGCTCACGTCGTACCGCCAGGAGTGGGAGGCCGAAGAGCGCGCAATCGCCGCGTCTACAGGAGCGCCGGATAAACCCGTCAGTCTCTACTGGCCGGTGGAACCTGCGCTCGGGATCTCCGCGTACTTCCTGGATACCGGCTACAAGCAGCGCTTCAAGGTGGAGCACTACGCGATCGACATCCCCGTCGCGCAGGGCACCGACATTCTTGCTGCGGGCGACGGCATCGTCACCGACGTCGTCGATCACGGGCTCGGCTACAACTACATCACCATCAACCACGGCGGCTACGCGACCGTCTACGGGCACGTCAGCGAGTTCTCGGTCCGTCCGGGGCAGCGCGTGCGCCTGGGCGACCGCATCGGGAAATCCGGCGGCATGCCGGGCCTGCCTGGCGGCGGTTCGTCCACGGGCCCCCACGTGCACTTTGGCGTCTACGTGAACGGCTCACCGGTCGATCCGCTCAGATATTTGCCGAAATTTTAACGCAGCCTTCCATGGCTGCGCGTCATCGCGCCCGTGGAAGGGCGCTCTTAGATGTTTGCTGAAATTGCAGGCGAGTTTTGCTTTAGGGTTGGCCGATGCCCGCTCTCGAAGCTTTTTTCCATGATCATGTGCGCCGCCTTTTCGTGTTTGCGCACTGTGTGCATTTCGATGTGTCCGGGTTCGGCGGCGGTCGTCTCGATCTTGATCGACCCATACCGCAACAGGTAGCTGAGGGTGGTGGGGTAATACGGGATCACGTTGGTGATCGCGTGGTAGTTCACTTGGTTGATGCTGCGTCCGATGATGTACTGGTTTTGCAAAATCAGTCGCATGTTCGTGACGAAGATCACGTCGTAGCCAAAGTCGAGCCACGTCTTCCAGAAGAAGATCAGCGCGAAGATGAACAGGCTGCATGCGGCGGTGATTGCTACCACCTGCCCGTCGAAGGCCAGCAGCAGGATGAAGCCGACTGCCGTGAAGGCGATCACCGGCAAGCACCCCACGATCAGGTAGAACGGATGCCGCGTGACGATGTATTCAATCCGTTCGTTCTCCAGTAGCCCGATCCCACGGTCCATGCGCGCCTCTTCGTTCTCCGCTGCCGCTGCCTTGAATTCGCCGAGCTTCAGCACGCGGATGATGCGCAGCAGCTGGGCGGCGCGCAGGTACTGTGTCCCCAGGAGCCCGGCGTAGAAGGGCGCGATGGAGAACAAATCGATCAGGCCATACAGCGAGAAGATAAATTGCTTCCGGTCTGGAGCGGCGTAGATTTTCAGTACGTACTCCACGGTGAAGATCACTGCGGTGAGCACTTCGATCACGATGAGCGTCGTGTGGTACGTGTGCAACTGCGGCACCAACTCCAGTGGCAAGAGTGCAAGCGACACCATGATCATCAGGATCAGCCCGATGTGGAACGCGTGCCCCGCCAGTCCCCTTCCATCGTGCAAAATCGCCCAGAGATGCGGGCGGAGCGCTTCGTGCTTGTGTTGTCCGGAGAGGTCCATGGAGCTACAGCATAGCCCGAGCATAGGTATCCGTCATGCCGGAAACATAGTCTTTTACGGCTTCGGGCAGCGAACTCCCAGTGCGTTTCTGGAGTGCGAGGACCTTGTCCGTCGGCTGCGCGAAGAGCGTGTCGCAGAGGCGCAGGATGATCTGCTGCCCTTCCGTGCTCGCCTCGCGCACACGTGGGTGGTTGTACATGTGCTGGAGCAGAAAGTTTTTCAGCGACTGTAATTCCCCCTGCATCGCGTCCGAAAATCCGATGCGGGAATCCGTCGATGTGGCGTACAGGTCGGTGACGAGAAGCTCGATCAGGGCGCCGCGGAGTGATGTCCCCCGTTTCTCGGCGATCACCCGTGCTCTCTGCGCGAGCGGTACTGCGGAGAGTTCCTCCGGGGTGAGTAATCCGGCAGCGATGCCGTCGTCACAATCGTGCGCGCTGTACGCGATCTCGTCGGCGATGTTCGCCACCTGCGCTTCCAGCCCCAGGCGTTCCGATCCGTGCTTCTGCAACCCCTCCAGCACTTCCCTGTTCAGGTTCAATCCCGGGGAACCGTCGGAGTGTTCCTCAATCATCGTCACGACTCTCAGTGATTGTTCGTTGTGTTCGAAATGTGATCCCTGTTTTTTCATCCACGCATCTAGCGCCATCTCTCCCATGTGCGCGAACGGCGGATGACCAAGGTCATGCGCGAGTGCGATGCACTCGGCCAAGTCTTCATTGAGGCTCAATGTCCGCGCGATGTCGCGGCTCAGCTGCGCCACCTCCATCGTGTGCGTCAGGCGGGTCCGGTAGTGATCCCCTTCCCCGGCCACGAACACTTGCGTCTTCCCCTGCAGTCGTCGAAACGCCTGCGTATGGATGATGCGCCCCCGGTCGCGCTGGAAGGGGAATCGGTTTGCATCTTCAGGTTCAGG
>SICS01000044.1 GCA_009691305.1 Candidatus Peribacteria bacterium
GAGTCGGTTACGGCATGACAAATCATGCCTCAATTTCTACCCGCAGTAGCTATGGGGTTACTTCATTGAGTCATTTGAGTATAATGCATGCAAATGAGTATGAAGATCGCAACGATTGGGGCATTTCTCACAAATATCCTTTTGGGAAGTGTCTGCATGATGCCGATGGCTATGGCTGCCGATATGCCGATGCATCACGATGAGGCGATGGAAATGGTCATGACCCCTGTGGAAACGATGACCCCCGTAGTTTTGATGTCTTCTACGTACTGTGAGCACTGCGTTCACGTACAGAAAGAACAGCCAACGCCGATGAGTGCCGGTTGCGCTGGTCATTGTCTTTCTAAGGCAAATGACGGCGTCGCTCTTGTAACATCTGCTTCATCACTTGCACAGCATCTCGTCGCGTTACCTCCCGCGCTCCCCACGATCATTGCATTTGCGGACGAAACGGGACGATTTACAGAATCGACGGCACCACCATTCGGCGCATCGCCTCAAAGAGGCACTGTACTGCTTGAATAAACAGGAAGAACGATTTCATTGAGCATGCCGGTCACACTGGCAGCTGTTTTGTAACTTTCTTCCTTTGCACTATGTCGGAATCCAAACAACTTCACGCAGAAATCCGCATCTCCGGAATGACATGCGGGAGCTGCGAACTTCTCCTCGAACGCAAGTTGAAAACAGTCCACGGCGTTTTGCATGTGGATGTCGATCATCGCAAAGGTGTCGCTGTCATCACCGCGAACACCGATGCATTGCCTTCGTCTGAAGAGATCGAAGGCATCATCCGCTCTGCCGGTTATGGAGTAGGTGATGAGGCTCCCACGCGGTCAGTCGTCTGCGAAACCAGCCAAGATGGCATCCTCGACGTCTGGATTGATGGGATGACCTGCAAGAATTGTGAGAATCTCATAAAGCAGTGCCTCAAACGCGTACCGGGCGTGAAACATGCATCTGTCCATCACCAGAAAGGGGCAGCAAAGATTCACTATACGCAAATGCCCGATTGGGGTGATCTTCGGGACGCGGTCGAGCGTGCGGGATACCAGTTGCGACACCCCGGCGAAGCTCCATCGGGCATAGAGCCGAGCCACAAGATGTGGATGGAGATCGGAGGATCGCTGCTTATCATCTTTGCCATCTACAAACTTCTCCAAGCATTCGATCTCGTCTCGCTGGCACCGTCGACTTCCGGTGCTCTCTCGTTCGGTGGCATCTTCGTCATCGGTCTTGTGGCAGGGACGAGCAGCTGCCTCGCGGTAACGGGAGGACTGCTCCTCGCACTCGCCGCGAAGCACAACGAACTCCACCGCGCCGAGACTCCGTGGGAGAAATTCAAGCCGCTCATGCACTTCAACATTGGGCGACTCGCCTCCTACTTCGTTCTCGGTGGCCTCGTCGGCCTGATCGGTCAGTCCGTCACGCTCTCGACGAAGATGTCGGGCTACATGAGTATCATCGTGGCGTTCATCATGCTGTGGCTGGCCCTCACGATCCTCCAGATCATCCCGAAGGGCAGTTTCCCGATCAGACCGCCCAAGAAGCTCTCACGCTGGGTGGCAAACCTCTCGGAGAGCGACCATCCCTTGGCTCCGTTCACGCTGGGTGCGATGACGTTCTTCCTGCCCTGCGGCTTTACGCAATCTCTGCAACTCGTGGCACTCGCATCGGGAAGTTTTATCACAGGAGCTTTCACGATGTTCACGTTTGCTCTTGGGACACTCCCATCGCTTATCGGTTTGAGTGCGGTGTCTTCAACCGCGAAGGGCGCAGCATCGCGCTTGTTTCTTCGCTTTTCAGGGGCACTGGTGCTCGTCTTGTCATTCTTCAATTTGAATAGTGGTTTCGCTCTTACAGGTTTCAACCTCTCCTCTGTTCTCAGTGGACCACCTGCAGCAGTCGGTTCGGCACCCACGGTGACCGACGGCGTGCAGGAAATCGCCATGAAAGTCACCCGTGCTGGCTACGAGCCGAGCAACCTCACCATCAAAGCCGGAGTACCAGTGAAGTGGATGATCGACGGAGCCGGAGCGATAGGCTGCACAAGCCAGATCGTCATTCCCGATCTCAACATTACGCAGGCACTCACGTCTGGTATCAACGAAATCGACTTCACCGCTCCCCCTACGGCCGGACAACTCGCGTTCAGCTGCTCAATGGGCATGGTACGCGGTTCATTTACCGTTCTTTAATTCTTTTTTCGGTTCCCTCTTCTCTATGACTCCTCTCAATTGGCAAGAACCTTCGCAGAAAAATAATCCTTCCCACTTAGGATTGATCCTTCGTCAGTCTCCAAGCAACAAATTTGGTTTCATCCTTGGAATCGTCGGCGGTGCTGCCGTTTCACTGCTGCTCGTCGGTTTGGTCGTGGGCTATGTGGCAGGTAAATCACTGATTGGTGGCTTAGCAGTTGGCCAAGCTCAACCTATTGCACAAGTCCCCAACGTACCGGCGGCTCCCGCCCCGACACCACCTCCCGTTGGCCCGGTTCCGGCGATTGATCCCAAGACAGATCGGATACGGGGTGACCTAAGCAAAGCGAAAGTTGCACTGATCGAATATTCAGATTTCGAGTGTCCATTCTGCCAACGTCACTTCCCGACGACGCAGCAAGTGGTCTCCACATACGGGGATAAAGTTGCATTCGTTTACCGAGATTTTCCGCTGAGTTTTCACCCAAACGCCCAAAAGGAAGCAGAGGCTGGACGATGTATATTTGAACTCGGTGGTAATAAGGCCTTCTGGAAATATCACGATTACGTCTTCGACAAGACGACGAGCGGTGGCACGGGATTCCCACTGGATCAGCTACCCGTTGCGGCGAAAGATGCAGGCGTGAATGTCACAAAGTTTCAGAGCTGTCTTGATAGCGGTAAGTACGCAAAGACAGTCGCTGATGAAATGGATGCAGGAACATTTGCTGGCGTGAGCGGAACGCCGGGCAATATCATTCTCGATCTAAAGACTCAGAAAAGTCAGCTCATTTCTGGGGCAGTACCATTCAGTTCTTTCAAGTCAGCAATCGATTCTATTCTTGGTGATACGGCAGCCGCCGCCCCGACCAACGGAGGCGCACGGACAATCAAGATGACCGCCGAGCTCTGGAAATTCACCCCGAATGTCATCGAGGCCAAGCAGGGCGAGCAAATCACACTTGAAATCACGAGTGTAAGCGGCACGCACGGATTCTCCGTTCCGGCTCTCGGCATCAAAGAAACAGTGATCCAAGGAAATACAGTGACGGTCACTCTGCCCACCGATAAGACCGGTACATTTGATTTCGCATGTTCAATTCAGTGTGGTTCCGGCCATAATGACATGAAAGGCCAAATCATCATCGAATCGTAATTTCTTTCCATTCTCTCTTATGGCAACCACTACTGTCTCCATCCCCGGCATCCACTGCGCTTCCTGCGCTGCGCTCATCAAAGATGTGAGCGGCGACTTTCCTTCGATCAAGAGTGTTAACGTCGATGTGGGAACAAAGAAAGTCACGCTCGACCATGACGAGAGTCTTGATATGCAGAAATGGACAGAAGAAATCGAGGCGCTCGATCCAAAGTACAAAATTCACCCCACCTCATGAGTACTCAATGCGATCTCACCATCATCGGCATGCACTGCGCCAGTTGTAGCGCTCTCATCACCCGCAAGCTTAAGAAAACGCCAGGCGTGGAAGATGCGAATGTGAACTACGCCGCCAACAAGGCGCGGGTGCGCTACGATCCCGCCCAGATCAATGAGGAAGGACTCATTGCTGCCGTAAAATCAGCCGGATACGGCGCGGAGATGAGACATGAGCATGGCCATCACGGCATTGAAATGGATCGGAAGCGTCGGGAAGCAGAAATAGTGGATTACCGCAGGAAGTTTCTCACAGGCCTCATTCTGAGCCTGCCGATGCTGTACTTCATGGTGCTTTCTTTCGTTCCATGGTTGTTGCCGCCTGCCCTGAGCGGCGTCGAAGGGTATGCGGGTATCGCATCCTTGATTCTAGCGACCCCTGTGCAGTTTTGGCTCGGCGCTGGCTTCTACAGAGGCTTCTGGTCGAGCTTGAAGATGGCGACCTTCAGTATGGATAGCCTGATCGTCATCGGAACATCGACAGCCTATATCTATAGTCTCTTCAACTTCATCTCACACCTCCTCACCGAAGGAACGATCATTGGTGACATGCACGATCTCTACTTTGAGGTTGCAGCGCTGCTTATCACGTTCGTTCTTCTTGGGAAGTGGCTGGAATCACGAGCGAAGGGCGCAACATCAGAGGCGATCCAGAAGCTCATGGGGCTGCAAGCGAAGACGGCACGGGTGCTCCGCAACGGAGAGGCAGTCGATATTCCAATAGAGCAGGTTCAGGTCGGCGATATCGTGATCGTCCGTCCGGGCGAAAAGATTCCCGTTGATGGAATAGTGATGAAGGGGCTGACATCCGTTGATGAATCCATGCTCACGGGCGAGAGTATTCCAGTTGAAAAGAAGGACGGAGATCGCGTCTTCGGTGCAACAATGAACGGGAATGGTAGTATCGAATTCAAAGCAGAAAAAGTTGGGAGTGAGACTGCACTCGCACAGATCATCCGCTTCGTGGAGGAGGCTCAGGGTTCCAAAGCACCCATTCAAGACTTTGCGGACTGGGTGTCTTCGTGGTTCGTTCCTGCGGTGATCGGTATTGCGGTTCTCGCGTTCGCTGTTTGGATGTTTCTTGGGGCGGGCTTGAGCTTCGCGCTTCTTTCCGCAGTCTCAGTTCTTGTTATTGCCTGCCCATGTGCCCTTGGACTCGCTACTCCAACGGCCATCATGGTTGCTACAGGGAAAGGTGCAGAAAATGGCATCTTGATACGTGGCGGCGAACCACTGGAAGCAGCGAATAAGATTTCTGCGATTGTTTTCGATAAGACGGGAACACTCACCAAAGGGAAGCCGGAAGTTACAGACATCCTCGCGTTCGGTAGTACTGAAGAGAAGGTGCTGCGGATTGCCGCCAGTTTGGAGCAAGGCTCTGAGCATCCGCTTGC
>SICS01000013.1 GCA_009691305.1 Candidatus Peribacteria bacterium
TTCAAATCATGAGTGCAGTGTTCTGGTGCTTTTTGCGGCGGGGTCACACCTGATCCCATTCCGAACTCAGCAGTTAAGCCCGCCAGCGCCGATGGTAGCTTCCCAGAACGGGGCGCAAGAGTAGGTCAGCGCCAGAACTTTGCACTCATCAAAATCGACTCTCTAAGCAATTGGAGGGTTTTTTGGCGTACGCAAAAGATAAACGAAAGGTAAGATGTCCCCATGCTCGAGCGCATCCACCCTTCGACAAGCTCAGGGTGAATTCCCTACTTTATTCATATGATGGAACGAATCCAAAAAATCCTCTCGGCTCGCGGCATTGCCTCCCGTCGCAAAGCCGAGGAATACATCACGGCAGGCCTTGTGACGGTGAATGGAAAGGTGGCGACACTCGGGCAAAAAGCAGATCCGGAGATCGACAAAATTGAGGTGAGCGGCAAGGTGATGGAGGCGCGGCAGGAGATGCTCTACTACCTGATGTACAAACCGCGCGGGGTGATTACCGAGAACGTCACGCGATCAGGTCCGATTCTTAAGACCAATGGTCAATCGAGAGAAGAGAAAACAGTGCTGGATCTGATTCCCCCAAATCTGAAGGGAAAGATCTACCCCGTGGGTCGATTAGATAAGGACTCCGAGGGGCTTCTCCTGCTCACGAACGACGGCGTGGTCGCCTACCGCCTCACGCACCCCAAGTTCGATCACGAAAAAGAGTACGAAGTCACCGTCACGCACGAGATCACGGATGGCCAGTTGCGAAAGATGGAAGAGGGCATGGTGATATCGGGCGAGAAGACCAAACGGACGCGCGTGCTGCGCCTGACGGATTCGTCGTTCCGAATTGCCCTCACCGAAGGCAAAAACAGGCAGATCCGCCGCATGTGCCAGAAGGTCGGCAGTCCTGTTGAAACGCTCACACGCGTGCGGATCATGACGCTGGAGGATGCGGCGATGAAGCCGGGGACGATCCGGCCGATCACGGTGAAGGAAAAGACTGATTTGCTGAAGGCGGTTGGGCTATGATCCAATCATTGCGCATCGTCGTCCTTCGCTCCGCTCAGGATGACAATGCTTCCTCCTCCATTCATGAAGTTCATCTCTCACGGAGCGGCACAGGAAGTCACTGGCACCTGCCATGAGCTCCAGATTGAACATACGCCAGGCAAAGTCAGCCGCGTGTTGCTGGATTGCGGGCTCTTCCAGGGTCGCCGAAAAGAAGCAGCGGAAAAGAACTCGCAGTTCATGTTCAAGGTCACCGATATCGATGCAGTGGTCCTGAGCCACTCCCATATGGATCACGTGGGGCGTATCCCGCTGCTCCACAAGAAAGGGTATC
This sequence comes from Candidatus Peribacteria bacterium, assembly GCA_009691305.1. GTDB lineage: Bacteria > Patescibacteriota > Gracilibacteria > Peribacterales > Peribacteraceae > JABFSS01. The sequence goes on from SICS01000013.1 coordinate 1,337, forward strand.
GGGGGCCTGTGCACTGCACCTACGCCACCAAGGACCTCGCAGAGGTCATGCTGCGCGATGGCGGCTATATCCAGGAGCAGGACGAAGAGTATTTCTGCAAGCACCTGAAGGCATCGATGATGGAGTGCGAAGGGCCGCTCTATACCCAGAAAGACGCTACAGCGTGCATGAAGCTCTTCAAGGGCCATAATTACGGCGAATGGCTCGATATCTGCCCGGGGCTCCGCGTCCAGTTCTTCGATGCCGGGCACATCATCGGATCCGCCCAGGTCCTGATGGAAGTCACCGAAAATGGCATTAAACGTCATATCGGGTTCAGTGCCGACCTCGGGCGCTCAGAACTCCCGATCATCCGCGATCCCGTCCCCATGCCCCCGGTCGAAGTCCTCATCTGCGAGAGCACCTACGGCAACCGACGCCATGAGGATGTCAGTACAGCCAAGCATCACCTGAAAGACGCGATCATTCGCACCGCCGAACGCGGCGGCAAGATCATCATTCCCGTATTCTCGCTCGAGCGTACCCAGGAGATCGTCTATGACCTCCACGTTCTCTGGGATGCCAAGGAGATCCCCCCGGTCCCCATCATCATCGATTCGCCGCTCGCGAGCTCAGTCACCGATGTCTTCATGCGGCACCCGGAGTGCTACGACCAGGAGATGTTCTCCAATTTCCTCAGCAAGCAGCACAACCCCTTCCAGTTCTCTCTGGTGCGCTACACCGATACCGTCGAGCAGAGCAAAGAGCTCAATGGCACCCCAGGCCCTATGATCATCATGGCGGCATCAGGCATGTGCGAAGCCGGCCGGATCCGGCACCATTTAAAGAATGAGATCGGGGATCCGAAGAACACGGTGATCGCCGTTGGGTATATGGCCGAGAACACGCTTGGCCGTCGTGTGGTCGATCCCGCCGTCACTGCAATCAAGATCTTCGACCAGATGTACCCCAAGAAGGCCGAGATCATGTCGATCGACGCGTACTCCGGCCATGCAGACCAGGATGACCTCGATTTGTACGTCGCGGCGGTCGACGGGCTCAAGAAAGTGATCCTGGTGCACGGGGAACTGGCGCAAATGACGCCGTTTGCGCAAAGACTCAATGAGAAGCTGGGAGTGGAGGTGATCATGCCGAAGCGGGAGGAGGAGATTGTTCTCTGATAAATGGAGAATTCCTTCTAACCATCCAGCCATCTTACAATCCTAGTTCTGAGGCAACTCCTTGCATTGCCTTTAACGTGATTTGAATCATCTCATCAAGAGGGATGCTTAGCAGCTCCTCACACTTCCCAATCTGTGTCCGATCCACCTGCGCCGCGAAGGTTTTATCCTTCAGTTTCTTCTTCACGCTACTCACTTCGACGTCAGCAATCTTCTTTGACGGCCTGACAAGGGTGACGGCGATGATGAAACCGGTCAGTTCATCCACGCAGTAGAGTGCTTTGCGGAGCATCGAATCGAGCGGGTGGTCCGCGCCGTACTTGGCGGCGTAATGGGAGCGGATGTCTTCGAGAAGTTCTTTAGGGGATGCGATTTCTGCGAGCATCTGTTCCAACGTTTTACCACAGTGTTCCTCAGCATCTTTCTGCAAATGATCCCAGTCCAAGTCGTGCAACATGCCGGCGACCCTCCAGGTATCGGGATCTCCACCGAGCTTCCTGGCGAGAGCCTCCATGGTTGCCCCGGTGGCGACCAGGTGTGCCTTGGTCTTGTCGGCGTGCTTACCGATCAGGCCGTGCGCGGCCGGGAGGAGGTGGCCGTAGGCGAGATGCTGGGACGGAAGAGAAGGTTTTTGGCTATAGATAGGGCTCTTCTCTTTTTTGCCCTCACCCCGTCCCTCTCCCACTGCGGCAGGAGAGGGTGACTTATCATGAACGGGCTTCATGAGAGGGAAGAGCACAACGTCTCGCAGGTTCGTCTGTTGCGTCAAAAGCGCTACGATTCTATCCACACCCATGCCCCAACCAGAAGTGGGGGGGCATCCATATTCCAAAGCGGTCACGAATTCATCATCTTTCCTATGTGCATCGGCATCACCGCCCGCATGGGCTCTTGCCTGCTGTTCAAAGCGCTCCGCCTGGTCGACAGGATCAATGAGCTCTGAATACGCGTTTACGATCTCCCATCCGCCGACAACAAGCTGGAAGCGGTCAGTGATCTTTGGATTCGCATCATTGCGTCGGGCAAGAGGCGAAAGCTCGATCGGATGCTCGGTGATGAAGGTGGGTCGGACGAGATTTGGGCGGCAGACTTTCTTGTAGAGTTGGTCGATCAGGTTCCCCAACCCCAAATTCTCCACGGGGACATCCAGGCGGATATTTTTGGACTTCATGGCTTCCAATAGGGCTCTTTGCGAATCCATCTTTTCAATATCGATACCGGATTCATCCAGTATTGCCTGCCGAATACTCAGCCGAGGCCACGGAGCCTTGAAGTCGACCTCGACCAGTTTTCCATCGCGATCTGGAATCTTCACTTTCGTGGTTCCCAGCATGTCCTTGAGGACTTCACTCAACATCTTCTCGGTAAATTCCATGTTCTTCACATAGTCCCAGTAGGCCGCGTAGTGCTCGATCATCGTGAAGTCCTGCAGGTGGCTGGGGTCGAGTCCCTCGTTCCGAAAGATCCTGCCAACTTCGAAGACTCGGTCAAATCCGCCGACGATGCATTCCTTTAAGAACGTTTCGGTGGCGATCCGCAGGTACACATCCATGTCATACGCTGCATGATGGGTCTTGAAGGGTGACGCAAGCGCGCCGGACGCAGCATTCACCAGCACGGGCGTCTCGACTTCGACGAAGTGGTTCTTCCAGTAGAATTCACGGACCTTCTTCACGAATTCACTCCGGAAGACGAAACGGTCAAAGCTCTCACGATTGCTGATCGTATCCAAATATCGCTGCCGCCAGGCGGTTTCTTGGGTCGAGATGCCGTGCCATTTCTCTGGGGGCTGACGGAGTGCCTTGCTCAGCATCGTCCAGATTTTCACCCGGACGGTCGGTTCGCCTTTCTGCGTGGTGAAGCGTTCGCCCGTCACGCCAATGAAGTCCCCCAGGTCGAGCAGGTGGAGCATGTCCTTATATGCTTCATGCCCCAGGTCCTCCTCCTTCACCGCCAGCTGGAGGCGTCCGGTGTGGTCTTGCAGGGTGATAAAGGTCATTTTCCCCATGTCCCGGAGGAGCATGATTCGACCGGCTATCGATACTTTTTTGCCATCTGGAAGGGCTTTTGCCGCTGCCAGCATGTGACTGCGGTCAAAAGAGGCAGCGTAGGGTTGTCCTCCTTTCTGGCGTATTGCCTGAGCTTTCTGAAAGCGGAACTGATCCATCGGGCAGAAGAATAGCCGTAGTTCACTCTCCAGAGGAAGGCCGTGTAAAAGCGCATTGACGAGGCATTAATGGGTGATTAGACTCACCCGGCTCCTGTGTTCGAGATCGCCTTCCTGATGGGAACAAGCAATCTAGAGGAACCTACAGGCTTTATCCCTCGATACGTTCAGCGCTCCGCGCTGAACTACTCGGGATGACAATCCTTCTATTATGTCTGGTTTGATCGCCAAAAAAGTCGGTATGTCTCGCGCGTTTCTCCCCACGGGAGAAGCGGTTCCCGTCACATATCTGCAGGTTGAACCGAACGTCATCGTCCGCGTCAAAACCAAGGAGAAGGACGGCTACAACGCGATCGTCCTCGGCGTCGGCGCCAAGCCATGGAAGAGCCGGAAGGGGAAGGACAACGTCCGCTACGCCAACCAAAAGGAGTGGAAGGTCGAGTCGCTCGACGGCATGGAGCCGGGCAAGAGCGTGACGGTGGATATCTTCGCGCCGGAGAGTTTGGTGAGCGTCCAGGGTGTTTCGAAAGGAAAAGGGTTCCAGGGCGTCATGCGCCGCTGGCACTTCGGCGGAGGCCCCGGCAGCCACGGGTCCCACTTCAAACGTGAACCAGGTTCTGTGGGTATGCGTACCCAACCAGGTCGCATCCTCCCCGGCCACCACATGGCCGGACACATGGGCCATGACCAGGTCACTTTGCACCGCCGTCCGGTCGTGAACGTTGATTCCGAAAAAGGGATTGTCGCCATCAAAGGGCCAGTCCCAGGACCGAACGGAGCGCGCGTGTACCTCACCATCGAACCGTCTGATACCGATTCCAAGTCCAAGCAATGAACATTGACCTCTACACCTCCACCGGCACGAAGAGCGGAACGCTGGCCCTGCCAGACGTCCTGTTCGGCGGCCACATCAACATGGACCTGATGCACCAGGCCGTTTTGCTCCAGCAGAGCAACCGCCGAGGCCCCATCGCCCACGTCAAAAACCGTGGCGAAGTTCGTGGATCCACCAAGAAAGTGTCACCGCAGAAAGGCACCGGCCGTGCACGCCGCGGTCCCATCCGCAGCCCGCTGATCCGGGGAGGAGGTAAGGCCTTCGGCCCGCGCAGCGATGCCAACTTCACCAAAGAAATGCCCAAGAACATGCGCCACGCTGCGCTCGTCAGCTGCCTTTCCGTTCAGGCCAAGAACGGCGCGATCGTCGGTTTGGAAAACTACCCGGAGACGATCAAGACCAAGGCGCTGTACACGTTGCTCACGAAGCTCCCAGTGCAGATCGGTCGCAGGATCCTGTTCGTCGTTCCCGAGCGGCACAACGCGCTCTGGATCTCGGCGCGGAACATCCCCCGCATCAAAGTGATCACCGCCCCGTACCTAAACCCCGAGGACGTGTTGCTCTCCAAGTCGATCATTTTCGTCGCCGACAGCGTGGAGAAGGCCGCAGCGATCTTCGGCAAAGGCCCTGTTGGATCACGAGTGAAAGAGCAGGTGGCTGTGAAAGCTAAAACGGAAAAAGGGCCGGAGAAGGCAAAGACGGCAAAGAGGACTGTGAAAAAGACATCCGCTAAAGCTTCATCAAAGAAATCCTCTTCGCCCTCTTCATCCTCTCAGCCCTCTTAATCCTCGTCATGGATCTCTCACGCGTCATCGTCGGCCCCGTCGTCACCGAAAAGGCAGAGCGCCTGAAATCGGGCTCGGGCTCGGGCTCGAAGAAAAAGAGTGCGCCGCATGTCCACACGTTGCGCGTTGCGGAGTGGGCGACGAAGATCGACATCAAGAATTGCCTCAAGATGTTCTACGACGTCGACGTCGCGCAGGTCCGCATCATCAAGACGCAGGCGAAAACGCGCGACTTGGGCGCCGGCAAGATCATGGAGAAGCGCCACGCCTTCAAGAAGGCGCTCGTCACCCTGTCCGCGAAGAGCAAGACCCTCGATATCTCCAACTTCCAAACGATTTCTTCCTAACCCCCTGCGGCCAGAAAGGCCGCGCTAATTATCTCACCAATGCCTCTGAAGAAGCCTAAACCAACGACTCCCGGACGACGTCAGATGACGATCGCCGACTTCTCGTGGCTCACCAAAAAGAAGCCGGAGAAATCGCTCGTGGTCGGCAAGCAGCGCACGAACGGCCGCGACAACAAGGGTCGCGTCTCCATTCGCCACCGCGGCGGGGGACACAAGCGCCTGTACCGCATGATCGACTTCAGCCAGACGGGAAAGTTCGGCATCCCCGCGACCGTCATGGCGCTGGAATACGATCCCAACCGTTCCGCACGCATCGCTCTTCTCCATTACGTTGATGGCGAAAAGCGATACGTGCTCGCGCCCGAAGGCCTCAAGGTCGGCGACCCGATCGTCTCCGGTCTCCGCACGAAAGTCCGTCTCGGCAACCGCATGCAGCTCCAGCACATCCCGGTCGGCTACCGCATCTTCAATATCGAGATGCAGATGGGCCAGGGCGGACAGATCGTCCGTTCCGCCGGCACGGCCGCGACGCTCGTGGGCATCGACGGCGACCACGCTATCCTGCAGCTCCCGAGCGGCGAGATCCGCAAGGTTCGCAAGGAATGCTTCGCGACGATCGGTACCGTTAGCAACTCCGAACACAACCTGATCAACTACGGCAAGGCGGGACGCATGCGCTGGCTGGGCCGCAAGCCGCAGGTGCTCGGCAAGTCCATGAACGCCGTCGACCATCCGCATGGAGGAGGGGAAGGCCACGCATCCATTGGTCTCGTCGCCCCCAAGACTCCGTGGGGCAAGAAAGCCCTGGGCGTGAAGACACGGAGAATGAGAAAGAATTCTGATCTGATTGTGCGTCGCCGCATTAAGAAGAAGCGTAAGTAGTCTATGCCCCTCACCCGGCGCGCTCTAAGCGCGCCACCCTCTCCCGCCGGGAGAGGGGAGATCCCCCTCCTTATCTCACCCCTATGTCCCGCTCGCTCAAAAAAGGCCCCTACGTTGATCCCACGCTCCTGAAGAAGGTCATGAAAATGATCGAAGCCCAGGAGAAAAAGATCATCAAGACGTGGGCGCGCAAATGCGACATCCCGCCGGAATTCGTGGGATTCACGTTCGCGGTCCACAACGGCAAGGACTTCGTCCCGGTGTACATCACCGAGCAGATGGTCGGACACAAGCTGGGCGAGTTCTCCTGGACAACGAAATTCAAGGGCCACGGCGGTAAGGCTGCGACAACGGTCGCCCCCGTCGCTGGCGCCGCTCCTGCTCCATCTAAATAACCTGTAAGGGCACGGCATGCCGTGCCCCTCTCCCCCTCCCCCATGAAAGCCCACGCCCACTCCCTCCGCATCGCCCCCAAGAAGGCTAACTTGATCGCCAAGTTGGTGCGCGGCATGGTCGTGGCTGACGCCATGGAAGCGCTGCGCAAGACGCACAAGAAAGGCGCGCGCATGGTCGAACTCCTCCTTCGCTCCGCCATCGCCAACGCGTCGCACAACGACAAGCAGGACGCGCAGACCATGGTCATCCGCACCATCATCGTGAACCAGGGCACCGCCTACCGCCGCGGCATGCCGATGGCGCGCGGCCGCCAGCGTCCGTTTAGGAAGTTCCTCTCGCATATTGATTTGGAGTTGGGGTTTGCAGGGGACGAGAAGATTGAGAAGAGTAAGAAGAATAAGAAGATTGAAAAAGCTTCACCAGAAGCCAAAAGTCCTGTAGAAGATTCCGGCGCAAAGGTTACAAAGAAGACGAAAGCAACATCCTCTTCTTCCTCTCAATCCTCTTAATCCTTATGGGACAAAAAGTTAACCCCAACGGCTTCCGGATCGGTATCACGCACACGTGGCCGAGCACCTGGTTCGCGAAAGGCAGGAAGTTCAGCGAGCTGCTCCTGCAGGATGTGGGCATCCGCAAGTACCTGCGCGGCAAGGTGAAGGAGTCGGGCATCAGCTTGATCGAGATCGACCGTGGCAAGAAAGTGACCGTCACGATTCACACGAGCAAGCCGGGCGTCCTGATCGGCAAGGCGGGTGCCGCAATTGAAGAGATGAAGAAGGAGCTGGAGCGCCAATTCGGCGGCAGCTTCATGGTCGAAATCCAGGAGCTGCGGAACCCCGATGCCGACGCCGAGATTATCGCCGAAACCATCCAGGGCCAGATTGAGCGCCGCATGCCCTACCGCCGCGCCGTGAAGATGTCGATGGAGAAGGGAATGCAGGCCGGAGCGCTCGGTATCAAGATCACCGTCTCTGGCCGCTTGAACGGTGCTGAAATCGCACGCGACGACCTCTTCAAGGACGGCAACGTCCCGCTGCAGACGCTGCGCGCGAACATCCAGCACGCCACTCGCCACGCCATCACGAAGTTCGGCACGATCGGTATCCAGGTATGGGTCTACAAGGGGATGGTGTTCAAGAAGATCCAGCAGGTCCAATCCGCATCTCTCCAGTCATTCGCAACCCCCAAATAACCCATGTTAGAGCCCAAGAAATTAAAGCATCGCAAGCACCACCGCCGCCGCGGAGCCTTTTACGGCAAGGCGACGCGTGGGACGCAACTCGCGTTTGGTTCCATCGGGCTCAAGGCCCAGGGTGGCGGCGAACTCACCGCACGCCAGATCGAAGCCGCGCGCCGCGCGCTCACGCACACCGTGCAGCGTGGCGGGAAAATCTGGATCCGTGTCTTCCCCCACACTCCCGTCACACGCAAGGCCGCCGAAGTGCCCATGGGCTCCGGCAAGGGATCCGTGGAGTACTACGCGCTCGCTGTGAAACCGGGAATGATGCTCTTCGAACTCGACGGTCTCCCCGAAGCGCTCGCGCGCGAAGCGTTGCGCCTCGCCGCACATAAATTGCCATTCAAGACGAAAGTTATTGTCCGCCTCCGCGCTTAGTTTTCTGCCCTCACCCCCCGCCCTCTCCCGCTGCGGCAGGAGAGGGAGCTCCACCCCCTCTACCATCCATGTCATCGACCACTTCCACCAAAGAGCTCCGCACGATGCAGGTCGCCGATCTCCGCAACGAGATCCGGTCGCACCAGACGCAGGTCCAGAAGATGCGCCTGCAGATCACTATGAACACGGAGAAGGACACCGCCCGCTACCGCCGTGAGAAGCGCCATCTGGCCCGCATGATGACCATCCTTACGGAAAAGGAGGCAAGTGAGAAAAGGGAGTCAAAAGAGGCAAAAGAGACGTCACTGGCCTTGAGAAAGAACCCAACAGAAGCTACAGTTTCCCTCTCCAAGAAGCCCAAAAAGGCTTCGAAGACCTCTTCCTAATTTTCCCATGCTTACGAAAGTTGGCACCATCACCGCGGCGAAAATGACAGAGACCGTGACGGTCACCGTCCACCGCTCCGTGTTCCACCCGCTCTACCGCAAGCGGTACCGCGTCAGCACCAAGTTCTTGGCGGATTCCAAGGGCGTGCCGGACCTGGGCGTGGGCGACACCGTGCAGATCACCGAGTGCCGGCCGCTCAGCAAGCGCAAGCGTTTCAAGGTCACCGAGGTCATCAAGCGCGCTGCGCGCGTGAGTGACATGGCGGAAGAGGCGGGTCTGTCCGATGCCATGAACAAGCGCCAGAAAAAAGAAAAAGAAGATGAATCTGTCCCCTCCGCACAATGATCCAGCAGCAATCCATGCTCAATGTGGCCGATAATACAGGCGCCAAGACCGCCATGTGCATCCGCGTGCTCGGCTCCAGCCGCCGCCGCTACGCCGGTGTGGGCGACATCATCATCGTTGTTATCAAAGAGGCTGCCCCACGCGGCACCGTCCGCAAGAAGACGATTGAAACCGCAGTCGTCGTCCGCACGCGCAACATGACCCGGCGCAAGGATGGCAGTGGCATCCGCTTCGACGACAACGCCTGCGTGATTATCCAGAAGGACGGCATGCCCAAGGGCACCCGTGTCTTCGGTCCGGTCGCGCGTGAACTCCGCTCCAAGGGATACCAGAAGATTATTTCCCAAGCCCCCGACGTCCTATGAAACTGCATACGGGCGACATCGTCCTCGTCATCGCCGGCAAAGATAAGGGCAAGACCGGAACCATTCTCCGCGTCCTCCCGCTCGAAAACCGCATTGTCGTCGGAGGCATCAACATGCGTACGCGCCACGTCAAAAAGACCGCGCAGCAGGCCGGACGCATCCTCAAGTACGAGGCCGCACTCTCCGCCAGCAACGTGATGATCCTCGACCCCAAGACCGGCAAGCCCGCGCGCATCGGTTTCAAGGTCAACGACAAGGGTGTCAAAATCCGCATCAGCAAGATCAGTGGGGAGGAAGTGAAAGCAGTAAAGCCGAAGCAGGAAAAGAAAGTGAAGAAGGCGACTGACGGCCTCGAGGTGAAGAAGGATGCCAAGGAAGCCAAAGATGCCAAGGATGCTCCGGCCGGAGTTCCCGGCAAGAAGGCACCGTTCTGGAAGAAGATGGGCTTCGGCGCAGGAGAGGCGCAGGACGCCGACGTCAAAGAAGGCTCGCACATGAAGCAAGACCACACTGTCCCCGAACAGCAATCGCAGGTCCACCGTTCGGGTGGACGTGGCTCCTAACCCCCTGCGGCCAGAAAGGCCGCGCTGACTCACTCACCCATGACCAAATACGACTCCCTCCATAATCGGCTCCGCGGACCCATCGCCGACGCGCTCAAGAAAGAGCTCGGCATCAAGAACTTGCACGCCCTCCCGCGCCTGCAGAAGGTGATCATCAACGTCGGTATCAACAAGACGAAGATGGACAGCAAGGAACTACATGAATACATCGTCGACATCCTCAAGCGCATCACCGGCCAAAAGCCGATCTTCCGCACGGCGCGCATCGCCATCGCCAACTTCAAGACCCGCGAAGGGCTTGTGGTCGGCGCGATGGTCACACTGCGCGGTCGCCGCATGGAAGAGTTCCTCGACCGTCTAATCAGCTACGTGCTGCCCCGCATCCGCGACTTCCGCGGGCTCCCGGTCAAACTCGACGGCCATGGCAACTACGCGATCGGTCTCAAGGACCACACCATTTTCCCCGAGGTCCCCACGTCCGACGCCGCGAAGATTTTCGGCATGCAGATCCAGGTCACCACCACAGCTGGTCGCGACGATTATGGGAGGGCATTGCTGAAACAGATGCAGATGCCATTTACGCCGGAGCGCCAGCCTTCGCTCAAGTCCAAATCGCAGGAGGAGCTACGGCCGGAAGCTGCGAAATCGACGAAAGAATCAGCTCCAAAGAGCCATAAGGAGATTGATTCAGAAGCCAAGAACAGCGATACTGCCGTCTCCGAATCCCCCTCACTCAGCTAACCATGGCCCGACTCTCCCTCGTCCTCAGCCAGAAACGCCGCCTCGCGGAATACCTGAAAGCGAAAGCTGCGGGGAAGAAGCCGAGCTACCCCACCCGGGTCTACAACCGCTGCAAGCTGTGCGGACGCCGCCACGGGTACATGAGATTCTTCGCCATGTGCCGCATCTGCTTCCGGGAACTCGCTGTCTCAGGACAAATCCCGGGCATCACCAAATCATCATGGTAATTGTTAACGACCCCATCGGCGACCTGGTAACGCGGATGCGCAACGCGCAGCACGCACGCCGCGCCACATGCCGCGCGCCGTGGTCCAAGATCAAGCAGCAGCTGCTGGAACTCCTCAAGCGGGAGGGCTGGATCGAAGACGTTGCCGTGATCGGCGAGGAACCCAAGCAGGACCTGGAAGTCACCTTTAAGGCCGACAAGCCGCCGCTGCAGCTTAAGCGCATCAGCAAGCCGGGCCGCAGGGCGTACAGCGGTTCTGCCGACATCAAACCGGTCCTCCAGGGGTTTGGCGTCGCCATCATCACGACCAGCAAAGGCCTCCTCACCGACAAAGAAGCGCGCAGGCACAAGGTGGGGGGAGAAGTTCTCTGTACTGTTTCCTAAACCCCCCCCTCATCCGGTCAGCCTAGGCTGACCACCTTCTCCCAGAGGGAGAAGGGCCATCACCCCCTCAACCATCTCATGTCAAGAATAGGTGCAAAATCAGTGGCTATCCCGTCCGGCGTCACCGTTGAGGTGAAGTCCGGTGTCCTCCATGTGAAAGGATCGAAGGGCGAGCTCACGTACACGTTGCTACCCGAAGTATCCGTCATCCTGGAAGGGAGTGAGGCAAAGGTCACGCGCAAGGATGACAGCCGCGACGCCCGCGCGCGCCACGGACTCACTCGCATGCTCCTGCGCAACATGACGATCGGCGTCAGCCAGGGCTACGAGAAGAAGATGGAGATCATCGGGGTTGGGTACAAGGCGCAGATCAAAGGAAAGTCCCTCGCGCTCAACCTCGGTCATTCCCATCCGATCACGTTCGACATCCCCGCCGGCATCGACGTGGCGCAGGACGAGAAGAACAAGAACATCGTCATCTTCCGTGGCATCGACAAGCAGCTTGTCGGCCAAGTCGCATCCGACCTCCGCTCTCTCCGTCCGCCGGAGCCCTACAAGGGAAAAGGCGTCCGCTACTTTGGCGAAAAAGTCCGCCGCAAGCCGGGCAAGGCCGCCGTTTCCAAGTCCGCGGCTTAATCTTCTGCCCTCACCCCCCGCCCTCTCCCGCTGCGGCAGGAGAGGGAGCTCCACCCCCTCTACCAATCACTCCAATGTCCCGACGTACAAAAGTCCAACTCCGGCAAGCACGCAGCCGCAGGGTTCGCGCAAAGATCCGTGGCACCACCGAGCGCCCGCGCCTATCCGTGCACCGCTCGCTCAAGGTCCTGCGCGTCCAGCTGATCGATGACACCGTCGGCAAGACGCTTGCGGCGGCATCCACATTGGAAGCCAAGGCGAAGCTCACGAAGGAAGGCGCCAAGAAAGTCGGTGCACTGATCGCGGAGAAGGCCAAGAACGCCAAGATTATCGCCGTTGTCTTCGACCGCGGGCCGTACAAGTACCACGGCCGCATCAAGGAACTCGCCGACGCAGCTCGCGCCGGTGGATTACAATTTTGATTTATGGCTCTACTGAGAATCTTTACACCATCAAATGAACTCATTCAGCGCGTGATCGCTGTAAGTCTAAGAGAGAGTGATGTGCCTCTTACCACCTTTGATTTCGCGGACATTCAGGCAATAGCGCGTTTTTGGGTTGATGACAACGTTCCTAACGAAGTACGTTATTCAGCATTTGCAGTAGAAGGATCTCTTGATGTCACACCTGATGAATTTGCAGAGTTTGTAAAAGATGCACAAGAACTTCCGCAATCCGTTCCTACTCTTGCCTCACTATGAACGCTAAAACCTCCCGACCCGACCGCAAAGGTGGCAACCGCCGCCAGCGAGAACCGAGTGAATTCTCGGAGGCCACGCTGAGCGTGGACCGCGTCACGCGCGTGGTGAAAGGAGGCCGCCGCATGCGTTTCCGCGCGATCGTGGTGGTCGGCAACAAGAAGGGGAAGGTCGGACTTGGAACAGGGAAGGCGACTGAGGTCCAAGCTGCAGTCAAAAAGGCATCCGCCGCCGCCAAGCGCGCGATGATCCGCGTGCCCATCATCAAGGACACGATCCCGCACATGGTGGAACTGAAGTTCAAGGCCGCGCGTATCCGCATCATGCCGGCATTGCCGGGCACGGGCGTGATCGCCGGAGGAGCTCTCCGCGTCATTCTCGATCAGGCAGGTGTGAAGAACGTCCTCAGCAAGCGCTTCGGCACTCGCAACAAGCTCGTCAACGCGCAGACCGCCATGATGGCGCTCGCACGCCTCCGTGGCAGCGCATCCACCGGCCCCGAGGCAATGCCTGCTGCAGTCATGGGTCCCGATGGCACCCCCAAGAAGTTGCTCTCCGATGACGTCATGAAAGGCGCCGGTCAAGTGTTCGTTCCCGGTGCCGCTCCCGGTGAAGTCCGTTCCGGCGGCCTCGGCCTCACGGAGCTGACGAAAGAGCAGGCGGCTGCGCAGAGGGATATCCACCGGAAGGGGAAGGATATCTAAAAGATCCTATTTCCTGTCTTCTTTTTCCGAGAAGACCTTGCGAACTGTTTCGGGGAGATGCGTCTCTTTGCCATACTTTTGCGCAGCCTCATAACTCAAATCAAATATCGCTTCCAACGCCTCAGCAATTTCCTGGCTTTCGATGATGATGCCGAGTTTTTCTTTTCCCGACGTGATGTTGATCTTGCCGTTGTAGACCTGAATTTCCGGGGTCCAGTTGAATCGGCTAGCGGGGATCAGGCAGCTTTCGCGTAACTCGTCTTTATCGCGCTTCTGGCCTTCCCGCGACTCAATTGTATCCGGATGGATGGAGCGCATCGGTATGCCCTTCCGTGCGCGCCGTTTAAAGTACGATTTAAAGTATTCCGATTGCGTTTCGTAGAGTGCGTCATACGACGCCCACGATTTAAGGTATTGCTTAGCTGTCAGCGTGTCTTCGTACACTTTCTCCAAACCGGCGACCCCTTCGTAAAAGGTAATCTTTGGGCGCGATGTCGCCCAGTGCCGGGCGGAGAGTTCGTTGCCGTACTCCTCAAGCATTTTGATCTGCGTTGCCGTCTCTTCCTCCATCCTCAATTGCTTATGCTTGAGGGAGCGGATCAGATTCTCCTTTTTCTCCGTCGCGTAATACTGCGTATTCGCCCGGGCAGTCTTTACCATCAATTCCTTCTTCACGAGGTTATCGAGGATGCTGCGGACGGTATTGCGGGGCATCTCGCAGAGGCGGGCGACTGCGGACGCCGGCTGGGATCCCGCCTCCAGGCACTTCAGGAAGACAGCGATTTCCTTATCGGTGAGCTGGAATGCCTTCAGGATGTTTGTGATCATAGAGCCATTATAGCACGATCTGACGAAAACTGATCGTCAGTTTTCATAACTTATGAGGGTGTCCTTTTCTTTTGTTTGTGGCTTGTGGAAGCCAAATTAATAGGTCTCAAACATTGCAATAATTATAATATGTTGCAGAAATATACATCAGACAATGGCTTGGCTTGGAAAAAGTACCGTTCGTCAACCTTCGGCACAATCTTGCGCCTCCAGAGGGTAAGGGGCACGTATATATGCCTACGTCTCTTCTGACGGCAGGGTCACGTGCCATTCAGGCGGGGGCAGATATCGAATTCCAGGATGGGAACCTGCGTCCTCTTGATTTGGAGCATTCCGATACGGTTGCCGTCAGTCTTGTCGGTGCGCCGTACATTCCGGAAATCCGGAAGCAGATTGGTGGTCGGCATCGTCTGATTCTTGGAGGGCAAGTGCTCAATGGCTTGGTACAGAAATGGACAGAAAAGGGTGTGGCAATCGACGGTCGGGTACTGGCATTGCAGCACGAATCCACACAGCAGTTTGTCCGGCTCTTCGGCATGCATGCCTACAATGGGAATGACGACAGTGAATTCGCACACGCACTCGGAATACGACCGGGCGACCTGCCTGACGTTTTTCATACGTCGCTCATTCCTGCATTCGAGAAGCTGGACGACGGTGTCCTTCGGGCCTATCTCTCGATGGAATTTTCATTTTTCCTTAGCCAAGGATGCAAAAAGGATTGCTCCTTCTGTGCTGCAGTCCGCACGTCCCGGGATACGGCAGGGGTATTGCGGAAAGTGGGGGAGCAGTACCGGCATATGAATGACGGCATCAATGACAAGCTTCCGAATGTCGTAGAACAGGATCTGCGTTGGCTCACGGAAAATGCGGAGTCCTTCAATCTCCAATCACTCACTCTCTACCTGAGCAATTTGGACCTGTTCCAAACGCCCTCAAAGCTCGAGCAATTCGCGGACATCGTACTGGCATTGAAAAAGGCATACCCAGGCTTCCAGTTCCGTATGCGCGGCCTGTGCACCACTGAATCGTTTGTGGGGGCGTGTAAAGATGAGCCTGCCGTTGTCAGGAAGATGGTTGATGCGGGTTTGTATATGCTCGGGTTCGGCATCGATGGCGATCCTCATGCCGAAGATGTGAAAGCGAGCATCCACAAGAAGTTCAACACGTCGGAGAATTGCCTGAACGCCATACGGCTCAGTCGGGAGCATGGCATCACCCCCGAGACGCTCATGGTCTTCGGGCACGAGGAAGACACTCAGCAGACGATGACCGGTGCTATCCGTTTTGCTGCTGACATGCAGGATGCGTACGGAGCCGTACCCCGTCCGCACCTTTCGAAGGCGCTTATCCCGGGCAATGACGGATGGAGAGATCCGTTGAACGCGGAACTCGTCGAAATGCGCCTGAACAATCAGGATCTTTTCTACAACGACGATTTCACCTGTCGTGCATCCTCGATCACACATCCCGATCCACTCCGTCGGGCCCAGGTGAATGAAGCGTATGAAAAAATGACGCGTCTTGAGCGGGCGACGACGCTGCCTTTGTTTCCACGGGAACCAGCAGATCCAGAGCTCACCGCCCTGCATGAGTATCTCAATACCGGTAAATATGACCGCTAACTCCATCCCCGTCGGCAACACTCCACTTGATCTTCTATCAGACGATCCCAGAGATGGGCGCGTATGGGTGAAGCGCGAGGACTGCAATCCTTTTGGTACACACAAGGACCGGCGGAGCGCTCTCATCCGGAAAGAATATCTGGAACAGCCACCCGAACTCCGTCCCGACGTGCTCGCGATGATCAGTGCAGGGAATGCAGCACGCAGCCTGCGTCGTATAACGAAAGATCTACCTGTTTCCGTTCGTTCTCTTCTTTCGTTCCCTAGTGATTCCTACTCCATTCGTCGTGCACTGAAGAAGCTTGGAGTGGATATTGGGAAGGATCCAGTACTGGATCGTTTGTCTTCATGCGAAATCATCCGTCTACTTCGTCACGATGCAGGCGAGCGGATATGGAATGTGACGAACGGGTATGAATTTGCATACGCGCAGATTGTGAGGGAGATTTTTGAAGTTACCGAGCCCGATACGATTGTGTGTCCAATCGGCAGCGGTGAGTTGCTTGTAGGTTTGCATCGCGGTCTGACTGAGCTGGGCTTAGCTGGTACAGCACTTGTCGGTGTAACTGTTGAACGCACAGCCCGTAGCAAGGCAAAAAAACTCGAAGCAATTGTCCGTCCATATCATGAGCAGATTCAGGAAATTTTCGGAGAATCCTTCAGAAGCCGTCAGATTACGATGAATGCCAAGGAGGTACTGAGTGCGATACAAAAAATCCCTAAAGGAATCACGGCAGAACCTTCTGCTGCCGTAGTCTTTGGAGTTCCTGAACGGCTCAATTTTGTGGATCGTCGCAATATTGTCCTCATCAACACGGGCAAGGGCATCGTCTGATAGAATTCGGTGTATGGCAAAAACAGCCCTCCTCATCATCGCACAGCAAGGTTTCCAGGACATCGAGCTCAACGGCACGCGCGACGGGCTCACGGAGGCTGGGTTTGAGGTCATCTTGGCGTCGACGAAAGCAGGGGAGTGCACTGGCAAATACGGCGCGACGGAGATGGCGGCGGTCGCCCTCAAGGACGTGAACGTGAAGGACTACGACCGCATCGGCTACATCGGTGGGCCGGGGGCGGCACAGTTGTGGCAGGACGCCCAGGCGAAGCGGATCGCCCAGGATGCCGCCAAGGCCAAGATGCCACTGGGGGCGATCTGCATTGCAGCCAAAGTCCTGGCGGCGGCAGAAGTTCTCGCAGGGAAGAAAGCGACCGTGTGGAACGGGGATGGCGACCAGGAGGGCTTTCTGGCGCTGCATGACGTCCACTACACCGGTGACGATGTGACGGTCGACGGGCTCTTCGTCACCGCGAATGGACCGAAGGCGGCAGTGGAGTTTGGACAGAAGTTCGCGGCGCTTCGCTAACCTTCTTTCTTTGTCAGGGCGACAAAGAAAGAAGCAAAGAAAGCGCTCCGCCCGCCAGTGCCCACTCCGCCCCCCACACCCCCCGTGGCGGGCGGTTGCCCCAAGTTTGTGTTTGTTGTTTTGTTTTCAGTCCCTTGTATTCTTATCACCATGAATCATCAATTCCCATTGCGTCGCTGTCTTACTCTGGCAGCCGTTCTTTTTCTGACTGGCTGTATCAAAATTGATATGACCCAGGTGGTCGACCCCAGCGGAAAGGTCCAATTCACGATGACGTACGACATGACGAAGCTCGCGGAGATGTCGTCGGAGATGTCGTCCAGCGGTTCATCGTCTGCGTTCACCCAGTCCTCATCCTCCACGCCTAATGATGATTGCGCCTCGTTCCTCGAGACCCAGACGGAGAAGCCCAGCCGCGTGCTCCAGAACTTCCAATGCGTCGATAAGGCTCCCCATGTGATCCATCTCACCGGTAACGGCCAGCTCTCCCGAAAAGATTTCATCACGCGCAAATCGGGATCGAAGACCCTTTACCTCTACCGGGTCGATAGCGTCGTCTCGTATCTCGATCCTGATAGCAGCCTTTCCACAGATCATTCTATGGAAGGAGATCAGGGCGATATGAAGGATAAAGAGCTCCTGAATACCATCCTCGAGGGCACGATTACCGTCACGATGCCGGGGCGCATCATCAGCTCGCCTGTTGGTAAAATCACCGGCAACACCGTGACATTCTCGATCACCGACGCGGCGGGGAACCCGAACGCGTTCATCCGTGCCGAAGGCACGTCATCAAGAAATTCTTCGAGTGCCCGCAAAGCATCGTCATCCTCGTTGAATCTGCGCCCACGGACACGACGATAAAATTACTCCTGCCGTCCGGCGAAGTGTTCAACCCACACACCTGCCACGATGCCGATGCCGGTGTCGGAGAAGTCGGGGTTCAAGATGGCCGCGCGGTGGGACGGAGACTTCATCCAGTCGAGCACCACTTCGCGTGACGTTTTCTGCCCGCGTGCGAGCGTCTCGCCCATCAGGTAGTGCCCGACGCAGAAGCATTCCGATGCATAGAACGCTTTGTAGTAGCCCGAGTTCTCCATTCGCTGCTTGAGCGTTTCCCCCGTGGGGCTCACGTGCGCGAAGAAGCTCTTCTGCGCCATTTCCCGTGCGTAGAGCTGTGCTGACCGTTGGAGTGTCGCGTTGGTCTTAAGCAGGGGCAGCCCGAGGCGCGCCCGTTCGCCGTTCACGGAGCTCAGCAACTGTAGTCGGAGTTTTCCCAACTGGGCGGGATCGAACGTGTTCGGAATGGCAGGGATCCCTGGCGTGATGGTGGGCGAGGGGCCGCGCGGTTGTATCAAAGAGAACTGCTCCGTAGTCGTGGAAATCTTCTCGCTTGCGGACGGGGCGCTGCCGCTCCATTGCCCGCTGTGCTCAGTTGCATCTGTCAGCAACTCCACGGCCTTGGCCACTTCGATGTGTTCCATATACGCGTCCGGCCGGAACCGCGTCTGGTCGCGGTCTGTCGGGAACAAGTGCAGGCGCTGTGCCATCCCCGCGGCTTGCGCGTACCACGCCTGCGTCGGCACGTCGCTGTACGTGGAGGAAAAGAGGGCGGTATTGATGCCGAAGGTCTTCGCGCCCATGGAGATGAAATCCGCGCGTGTCACCGGGTCCTCGGGGCGGATGCGGTGCGTGCCCGGCTGGGCTTGCAGGATGCTCAGGCGCTCGGCCGCGACGATGTAGCGTTCGTACCATATCCCCGCGGGCACGTCGGGGAACTTACCGTTGCTCTGGAGCATGGGGATCTTCGGCACACGCGCTTGGAGCAGCAACATCACCGCTTCGGCGCGTGTCACGTACGACGTCTGGAACGCAGGGACCTGCGCCCGGAGATGGTCGCCCGAGAGCATCATCACGACGGCGGCCACGCATGCGCCAAATGCCCAGAAGAGGCGCGGAGAGCTGATGTGCATGTTTACGCTAATTATAGCACATTTTCCACATTTCGGCCACTACCGCTGGATCGCGATTCTGCCCTCGTTCTGCCTCCAACCCCTGAGGAAGGGCTTTGACCTTCGGGATGCCATCCTTTACAATGCCGCCCTCCCTTGTGGATCTCTCCATGTTACACACCCTCAAACCCAACCCCGGCTCCCGTCGCACCCGTAAGAAGGTCGCGCGCGGAAACAGCGGTGGTGGTGGCACGACCGCCGGCCGTGGCACGAAAGGCCAGCACGCCCGCTCGGGCAAGGGGTACCGGTTCGGTTTCGAAGGAGGCCAGGTCCCGTTGATCCGTCGCCAGCCCAAACTGGGCGGTTTCACGCATCCCCGCCGGAAAGATTTCGAGCCGCTCAATTTGGATGTCCTCGAAGAGGAACTTGACGCGGGTTCCTACGACCCTGCCGCACTCCGCATGAAGCGGATCCTCAGGACGGGTAACCGGGTCAAGCTCCTCTCCCGCGGAACGGTCACCAAGAAATTCGTGCTCTCCGTGCACGCGGCGTCCGCCAAGGCAAAGGAAGCGGTGGAGAAGGCGGGGGGAAGCGTGACCTTTATCGATTAACTCCTTATCTGGCGCTGCGGCCAGAAAGGCCGCGCTCTCCCATGATCACGTATCTGCAACAACTCTGGCGCTCAGAAGATCTCCGCAAGCGCATACTTATCACGGTATTCCTGCTGTTCCTGTACCGCTTGGCCAGCCATATCGCGGTGCCGGGAGCCGATCCTATTGGACTTAAGCAGTACCTGGATAGCAGTGGTACGGGCGGGCCGCTCGGCGTCTTTGCCGCGCTCACCGGCGGAGGGCTCGATAACTTCTCCGTCGTCCTGCTCGGTCTGAGCCCCTACATCAATGCATCCATCATCGTGCAGCTGTGCACGGTCATCTTCCCCAAGCTCGAAGCCCTCAGTAAGGAAGGCGCACAGGGCCAGCAGGAACTGAACCGCTACACGCGCTGGCTCACCTTGCCGCTCGCGTTCGTTCAGAGCTACGGGTTCCTGATCCTCATCGGCCGCGGCGGCGTGAACTTGGTCGATGTTTCGTTCCCCGCAGTGCTCTGGCCCATGCTGTTCGTCACGGCCGGCTCACTCTTCCTGATGTGGCTCGGCGAGATCCTCACGGAGAAGGGGATTGGCAACGGCGTCTCTATGCTTATCTTCGTCGGCATCGTCGCCAAGATCCCGACGCGCTTCGGCGCTATCCTCCTGGCCGGCGACTCCAAGATCGGAGCGTTCTACCTGTTTGTGATCGTCTCGATTGCGATGCTCATTGCGGTCGTTCTGTTTACCGACGCACATCGCTTGATCCCCATCACCTACGCCAACCAGGGTGCGGGTCGCGGCGTGCAGGGCAACATCCCGATCCGCCTCAATCAGGCCGGCATGATTCCGATTATCTTCGCGATCTCCCTCATCACCTTCCCGGCGATCATCGCGCAGTTCCTCCAGACCGCGCCCCGCTTCGCGCCGGTCGTCAGCTTTATCAGCACGTACCTCAACTCGCAGAGCCCCAGCATGTTCTACATGGCTGGGTACTTCCTCCTCGTCATCGGGTTCAGCTTCTTCTACGTCTCGGTCACCTTCAAGCCCGAAGAAGTCGCCGAGTCCATCCAGAAGCGCGGCGGCTTCATCCCCGGTGTCCGTCCGGGCCCGCAGACAGCCATCCTCCTCGCCAAAACCAGCAACCGGCTTAACCTCTGGGGAGGCCTGTTCCTGGCCGTCGTCGCCATCATCCCGTTGCTCTTCACCAGGTACTCCAGCCTCGGCTCCACCGACCTTTTGATCTCCGGTTCCGGTCTCATCATCATTGTCGGTGTCGTCATGGAACTGATCCGCGCGGTCAACGCGCAGATGTTGGCACACGATTACGAGAAACTTGTGTAATTATTTCAAAGAATTCTTATGCCGATAGAACGACTTGCTGTTCGCAATGAAAGCGCCGTGGCGTTGGATCTTGTGGATTTCCTTGATACGAAGCGTGGAAACGCAAAGGAATACATACGGGAAGTGTTTCACAAAGGAGGATATTTCATCATTGAAAAAACGGTCGATAGCCAAAAAGTGATCAACTATCTTGAAGTGGGGTCTGGGCAAGAGCAGCCAGTGGAATCTGATGCTACGCTCTAGGGCATATGGATCTCGTCCTCTTCGGAATTCAAGGATCCGGCAAAGGCACACAAGCAAAACGTCTGGCTGCTGAATTCGGCTATGACATTTTTGAGGCAGGCGGTGAGCTGCGCAAAATGGCCGCAGACCGCGAGTCCAAACTCGGGAAGGTCGTGAAGTCGTACATCGACGAAGGGAACCTCGTGCCACATGAAATCATCATGCAGGTGGTAAAAGAAGCAATCCTTGCCAGGCCGAAGACGCAGAAGATCCTCTTCGACGGCATCCCGCGCGACGAGAACCAGATGAAAGGCTTCGACCAGATCATGCAGGAGGCCGGGCGTGAGTTCCGCTGCATCCATATCCTGCTGAGCCCCGAAGAAGGCGTGAAGCGCATTATCGGGCGGGCGAAAGCGGAAGGCCGCATTGATGATGCCGATACGGTCGTGGTCGAGAAGCGGATGAAGACGTTCACGGAGAAGACGATGCCGGTCATCGAGAAGTACAAGAGGAAGGGGAAGATCACGGAGATTGATGGGATGGGGATGGTGGAGGAGGTGTATGCGGAGATGAAGAAGATAGCGGCGTAAAAAGCAGGATTCAGGTTCCAAATACCAAGTAGGTAAAAGGAAAAATACTTCAAAAGAAAAATTTTAGACTTTTTGCCTGTCATTACTTGGCTTTTGGATCCTGGAATTTGGCTTCTTGTCTTCCGTGAATTTTGTCTACAATCGCCGTATGTCCACCTTTCAGATTTTCAATGCGGCCCAAATCATCTCTCTGCGTACAGGCGGAAAGATCCTCCGTGAGTGCCTGCAGAAGACGGCCGAGCGGGTGAAGCCGGGTGTGACGACGCAGGAGCTCGATATGTTTGCCGAGGAATTCATCCTGTCGCACACGGGTGCGATACCGGCGTTTAAGGGGTACCACGGGTTCCCTGCGACGCTCTGCATTTCCATCAACGACCAGTGCGTGCACGGGATTCCCGGCAAACGGACGGTGGGGGAAGGGGACATCGTCTCCCTCGACGGTGGCGTGATCTACGACCGGCTCTACACCGATGCGTGCATCACCGTTCCAGCAGGGGACGTGCCTGCCCACGTGCAGCGGTTCCTCGAAATCTCCGAAGACGCGCTCGAAAGCGCCTGCGGGATCGTCGCCCCCGGTCTGAAGGTCGGCGATATCTCCTCCGCCATCCAGAAGGCCGTCGAGAAACACGGCTACAGTTGCGTGAACGGCCTCACCGGCCATGGCCTCGGCACCACCCTGCATCAGTTTCCCGACATCCCGAACGTTGGAAAGGCTGGTACAGGACCCAAATTGCCGGTCCATACGATCATCGCCATCGAGCCCATTACGGCCATGGGGAAGCCGGAGATTCGCGAAGAAGCGGACGGATGGACGATTGCGACGGCAGATGGATCCCTCTCAGCCCATTTTGAGCACACAATCCTCATCACCGAGACAGGGAACGAAATTATCGCATAATTGTATTTACAGCATAAAATTAATATTCTGCAATGCAATTTGCGATCGCGCAGGGTTTTCCCCATCCCTCTGCCTTGTCCAAGGCCCTTTCCATCCGTAAGATCTCTCGGCTTTCCGTTCAGCCTCTTTTCCTCTGTGTCCAAGGACGTTATCGAACTCACCGGCATTGTTGAGGAGTGTTTCCCCAATGCCACGTTCCGCGTTCGGGTCACGAGTGAGCAGGCTGCCGGACACACTCTCCACTGCCATCTGGCAGGGCGCATGCGCGTCAACCGCGTGCGCATTCTGCCGGGCGATCGCGTGAAGATTGAAATGACACCGTACGACCTGAACAAAGGGCGGATCGTCTACCGCTTCTCGCCCAATTCTCCCTCGGGTCCGACTCCCATTCCGGCCGCTCCTCTCGCACCAAAATCCCCCGACGCTTCCGCGTCACCTCCTCCCGCACCAACCGCTCCATGAAAGTCCGCCCTTCCTGCAAGCCGATCTGCAAAAACTGCCGTCTCGTCATCCGACGGAACGGTGCCGGCAAGCGCGTTCGCCGGATCGTGTGCACCAATCCTAAGCATAAGCAGCGCCAAGGCTAGTTTTCTGCCCCTCATCCGGTCAGCCTAGGCTGACCACCCCTCACCCCTTGCCCCTCTCCCGGGGGGAGAGGGGAGTTCACCCCTCAATCCATGCTTCGTATCTCCGGCGTCGTCCTCCCCGGCCAGAAACGTATCGAGATCTCCCTTACGGCGATCAAAGGCATCGGACGTTCGCTCAGCCGCACGATCCTCAAAGAACTGAGCGTGGACTTCAACACGAAGAGCGACGCGCTCAGCGAAGACGACCAAGCACGCCTGCGCGCACGGGTGGAGAAAGAGCTCACCGAAGGCGAACTGACCCGCAAGGTTTCCCTCGACATCAAGCGACTCCAGGACATCGGCACGTGGCGCGGTTACCGCCACCGCCGCAAGCTCCCGGCTCGTGGACAGAGTTCCCGCCGCAACGCACGCACCAAGCGCGGTAAGAAGAAGACGGGGTTGTCCGGTAGAACAGTCCTTACCAAGACCTAAGTCCCCCCTCCATCATCAATCACCACCATGGCTGACGACAAGAAACCATCATCGGTACTAGAAGAGGCACTCGCCGGGGGAGACCCCGTGATCCCCGCGTCAGCAGCGACACCGGGGAAAAAGAAGAAGATCAAGCGTGCGCTGCCCAAGGCGCGCGTCTGCATCCACGCCGGTGAGAACAACACGATCGTCACGTTCACCGACCTCGACGGCAAAGTCCTCGGTTGGTCCAGCAGCGGCGCCGCAGGCTTCAAAGGTACGCGCAAGTCGACCCCCTACGCCGCCAAAATCGCCGCCGAAACGGCTGCGAGCAAAGTGAAGCCCTACGGCATCGAGACTGTCTCGGTGGAGATCAAAGGACTCGGGCCAGGACGTGAGCAATCCATCCGGGGTCTCCAGGCCGCCGGCCTCAGTATCGATACGATTGTCGACGTTACCCCCATTGCGCACGGCGGATGCCGCGCCCCCGGCCGTCGCCGAGTCTAGTACTCCCGCAGGCCGAACGCCTGCTCCCAATTCCTTTCTTCCTCCATGAAATATAACGGTCCCAAAGCAAAGAAGTGTCGACGCCATGGAGTGAACCTCTACGGCAGTGACAAGTACGACAAGATTCTCCAACGGAAGCCCAACGGGCCCGGCAAGTCGCCGCGCGACCAGCAGCCCCGTCTCTCGGAGTACGGCACGCAGCTGAAGGAGAAGCAGAAGGTGCGCGACATGTACGGAATCACCGAGCGCCAATTCCGCCGCATGTACGACGCTGCCACCACGGTGACCGGCCAGACTGGCGACGCCCTCAAGCAGATGTTGGAGAGACGCCTCGACAACGTGGTGTACCGCGCAGGTTTCTCCATGACGCGCATCCAGTCCCGTCAGTTCGTCGGCCACGGCCACTTCCTGGTCGACGGCGTCCGTGTCACGATCCCGTCCTTCCAGGTGAAGCCGGGGCAGGTCGTCACCGTCCGCACGCAATCGAAATCTTCCCCGGTGTTCGTCCCCATCCTCGCCTCGCACGAAAAGTACCTCCCGCCGCAGTGGCTGAAGGTCGACTCCAAGGCCATGCGTATCGAGGTTGCTGGCATTCCCAAACCCGAGGACGCGGAGCGCGCGGTGGAAATGCGCCAGATCATCGAGTTCTACTCTCGGAATTAATTCTTTCCGCGGGCAAGTATGCCCGCGTTCTATCTGCGGCCAGAAAGGCCGCGCTACCCACCCGTCCTATGCACATCATCCAGGAAGACATTGGACTCCCCACATTCACGATGAACCCCGTGAAGAAGGGGGACTCGAACCATGTGATGTTCCTCATCGGGCCCCTTCCTCCGGGCTATGGGATGACGCTGGGCAACGGTATGCGCCGCGTTCTCCTTTCCAGCCTCCCGGGCGCTGCAGTGACCTCGATGCGTCTGACCGGCGTGCAGCACGAATACACGGCGCTCAAGGGCGTCCGTGAGTCGGTCCTCGACATCGGGCTGAACATGAAGCTCCTGCACCTCCGCAAGCACAGCAAGGACCCCGAAGTCATCACACTCGAGGCAAAGGGCCCCAAGACCGTGACGGCCAAGGACCTCGCGGTGAGTTCGGACATCGAAGTCCTCAACCCCGACCTGGAACTCTTCACGCTCGAGAAGGGCGCGTCCATCGAGATGCAGCTGACCGTCGAAAAGGGCGTCGGCTACGTCTCCGCACAGGAGCGCAACAAGAAGCAGAACGAGCCCGGCCTGATCTACATCGACGCCATCTATAGCCCCGTCATCCGCGTCCGCTTCGATGTTGAGGCCGCCCGTGTCGGCCAGCGGACAGATCTCGAAAAGCTTGCGCTCGAAGTACAAACCAACGGGTCTCTCACCGCTGAGGAAGCCGTCGTCTTCGCCTCGCAGCTGCTCCAGAGCTACTTCGTCTACTTCGCTTCCGACAAGAAGGTCATCGAGCCCGAGTTCGTGGCCGATTTCTCCCGCGTCTCCGCGCAGCATGTCGACGATTCCTCCAGCACGCCGGTCAAGGAGAGCTACACCCCAATCGAGATCCTCAACTTCTCGCCCCGCACGCTCAACGCCCTCATCAACGCGGGTGTCGGCAGCATCGAGCAGCTCACCAAGTGCACCGAAGCCACCCTCCAGAATTTCCGCGGTTTCGGCGCCAAAGCCCTCGATGAGGTCAAGAAGACCCTGGGTGACCGCGGCCTCAAACTTTCCGACGATGTTGCCATGGATGCGTAGCATTTGGCTACCCTTTCACGTATCCTCCCTCCCCTCCATTAGCTCACCCTCATGCGCCACAAGCATTCTCGCCTCCGGCTCAGACATAAGCCTGCCTACAGCAGGGCCATGCAACGGAACCTCGTGACGTCGGTCCTCCTCTACGAGTCGATCCGCACCACGAAGAAGCGCGCCGAGGTGGTGCAGCCGATCGTCGAGAAGATCATCACGGCGGCCAAGACGAAGGACGCGCGCAACGCCATCCGTTCCATCAACGCCTTTGTGATGGATAAGAACGCGTGCAGGAAGGTGATGGAGCTCCTGAAGGACCGCTACAGCAAGCGC
Source organism: Candidatus Peribacteria bacterium (assembly GCA_009691305.1). Taxonomy (GTDB): domain Bacteria; phylum Patescibacteriota; class Gracilibacteria; order Peribacterales; family Peribacteraceae; genus JABFSS01. The sequence continues at coordinate 27,580 of SICS01000013.1, forward strand.
ACATCGGGGTTCACCCGCATGACGGCGTTGGGGCTGCGGAAAGGAGATGGCGCCAAGATGGTCACCCTCGAACTGATCGACTCCGAAGTGCCGGCCAAGGCGACAAAGGCGAATGCATCCACCACGACCGTCAAAGCATGAGAACTACCACCATCCCCGTATCGGCCCCCTCATGGCATGTCGTTGACGCGGCAGGCCAGACGATCGGATTCGTCTCCTCCAAGGTCTCCATGGTTCTGCGCGGCAAGCACCGCCCGACGTTCTCGCCGCACCAGCTGTGCGGAGACCAGGTCATCATCGTCAACGCCGCCAAGCTCGCTGTGAGCCCGGAGAAGGGACGCCGTAAGACGTACTTCCATCACACCGGATACCTCGGTCATCACCATGTGAAAAGCCTGGCGAAGATGATGGAAGAGAGTCCATCCAAGGTGATCGAGATGGCCGTCTATGGCATGCTCCCCAAGAACCGCCTCCGCCCGCAGATGCTCAAGCGCATGCACGTGGTGGACGGTCCGGAGCATAAGTACGCTGCACAGAAGCCCAAGCCTCTTGATTTGAATATCATCTAATTCCCCTCATCCGGTCAGCCTAGGCTG
>SICS01000014.1 GCA_009691305.1 Candidatus Peribacteria bacterium
GCCATGAATCACGCGTCAGGTGCAGCCATCGACATGGGCATTCTCCATACCTTGCAACACTACAAACCCATCGGAAAACCAACCGGGCGACATGAATTGATCATGCCGATGTTTCACCCGGTTCTTGGATCAACTTCGCCGGAACTGGATCGGAAGGTCTCATATTCTCAGGAAGGCATGTTCCGCTACCTCACACTTCAGCGTCATTTTGGACTCTTGGGTCCGATTAATCTGGAAGGGTCACAGCAAAACGGGCGCCCTGCGTCGCAGATCCGGATACGCGTACCCGGGATTCCGGAACTCATCGACGGGTTCGACCCGCGGTCACAGAAGTTTCTGTTTGATGACCCGAATGCGCTGCAGGAATTTTTTACGACGATGATGCTGTCATCGGGATCACGTCCGGGCTTTAATAACATTCTCGCAGATACGGAATACCGATTGGGTCAGCAGCCAGACACAATCGAAGCTCAGACCCGTTTTTATGAATTCGATAAGCGAGTAGGCACTCTGCCCTCAGGCAGTGATGACCAGGCCGCTGCATTCGTTGAGAGTAGAAACCAGCTTGAGACGCTGGCGCAACTCATGGAACGGGATTTCGTGAGCGATGCGGAAGCATCAGACCCGGGGCAGATACATCGTTCCATTATGGGAGCCTCTCATGCGATCACCGTACAGGAGAAACTGTGCCGAAAGGGCTGGAACGTATGGCTTGCGGCGCCAACTGCCCTTAAACAGGAAAATTATCAGCACGCAATCCACGGTCCCGTGTACGCCAGAGCAGTGGAACAGCTACGTCAGGCAGGAAGATAGTCAGGACGTTCCACACCCCAATGGAACATCCCATAAGCTCTTCTCATAGCCAAAAACGAAGCATTCCTTTTTGTGATCTTGTCTGAGCTGGCTTCACGACCACTCGTGAATGCCGGAGTCTGTTCTGCTATGCGCCCCTCCCATCTTTCGTACGCCTTCCTCGGCAGCTTCCTCGCCGCATCGTTTGGATTCCAGTGGTGGCAGCTACCTGCGTACCCGTGGTGGATGTGGGGAGTCCTTGGCATCTTTGTCTTCTTTGGCATCGTTGGCATCTATGTGAATGCGGCGAGAAACGCCGCGCTAGTAATTCCCGCGATCATGGGAATCGCATTTGCGATGATCTGCATCTCCCGCACAACGCACCTCCCCTCTCTCACAACCGCCGACTCGTACGCAGATGGGTCTCTCGTCGCGATCAAAGGAACCATTGCCGACGATGCCGACCGGCGGCCGCTGAAGACCAACTACATCGTTGAAATTGAGCTCCTGCGTCGCGGGACGGAGACGTTGAAGGTAAGCGGTCGGGCGTTGATGACGACGGTGCCGGGCTCCACGCTGTTTGAATATGGGGACCGGATCGTCGCGACGGGGAAACTGGAGAAGCCGAAGAACACCGAGGACTTTCGGTACGACAACTACTTGAGCCTGAAGGAGGTCTACAGCCTGATGCCGCGCGCGCAGATGGTGATGGCAGGGGCGCCGACGGGCAGTCAAACGCTTCGATCGATGTACCGCCTACGGCGCGCGCTGGAAGAGCGGATCAACCTCCTGCTGACCGAACCGCATGCATCGTTGCTCGCGGGGTTGCTGCTCGGATCGCGCAGAGGAATTCCCGCAGACCTGCAGGAAGACTTCAAGAACACCGGACTGACGCACCTGGTCGCAATCTCCGGCTACAACATCACGATGCTGATCACCGTGATGGGCACACTCCTTTTCTGGCTGCCGCTGCGGTGGCGGTTCATCCCATCGGTGCTCCTGATCACGGGGTTCACGCTGCTCACGGGTGCGAGCGCGTCCGCCGTGCGCGCTGCGGTGATGGGGATCCTGGGGCTGCTGGCTCTCCAACTCGGACGGGTGCAGACGACGCGGCTCGCCGTACTGTGGACGGCGTTCTTCATGCTTGCATGGAACCCCAAGACGCTCTGGTACGACGCCGGGTTCCAGCTCTCGTTCCTCGCGTTGCTCGGCGTGTTGGAGATTGCGCCGCTCCTGAAGCCCTGGCTGACGTGGTTGCCCGAGACTCTCGGCATCCGCGAGAGCCTGTGCCTGACACTCGCCGCCCAGATGCTCGCCTCAGCGTGGATCTTCTTCCTGTTCGGTGAACTGAGTCTGATCGCACCCATCAGCAACCTCCTCGCACCCCCGCTCGTGCCTGCAGCATCCCTGCTCGGGTTCCTCAGCATGGCGTTCAGTGCGGTCTGGATGCCGCTCGGGCGGTTCACTGCCGCACTCGCATGGTTGCCGCTCACGTGGATCACGGGCGTCGCACATCTGCTTGGGTCACTCCCCTTTGCGGCTGTGACAATGGAGGGATTTCCCGCCGCAGGAATCATTGCGTATTATTTTTGTATAGCTGCGTGGGTAGTAGTGAAAAATATGGACATAGCAGCGGCCCTTCGTGGCCGCGGAATGCCCGTGAACTCCGCGCCCGGGAACGGGCGCTGCTAAAACCCATCACCATTCATATCTCAAGATTGTCTTAAGCCCATTCCACCGCTGCACTTTGGTGACTTCCACCGGCTGCCTCCGGGGAAACCGGAACGCATGCGAGATGACGACCGTCCCGGGACGCAATTCCTGATCGAATTTGTCTTCGAGCTGCGCCATCAGGTGCGGCGAGAGATAGAGGAAGATTGCATCGGCATCGCGAAGATCGATCTTGCGCGCATCACGACGGAAGAATGCCACACGTTGGCCGCTCAGGAGGATGGTGACGATGCCGAGCAGCCACACGGTTGGCGAAAACTCGATGCCCGTGGCGTCAAGGGAGGGATGCATACGCTTGGCCTCAATGAGGATGCGGCCGTTCCCAGCACCAAGATCGAAAACCTTCTCGTTTCCCTTCAGGCGGGCGAGTGTGACCATCGCGCGGGCGGTCGAGCCGGGGGTCGGCACGTACGGCACCCTGCCGAGGAACGCAAAAAGCGCCGTGACCCCGATAATCACCACCACCATCGTCACCAGCACGATTACAAGATCCACCGGCTGCATAGGGCAATACTAGCGAAAGAAGGGGCTTTGCGCACTGCGCGCCGCATGTAGAATATGCCGCGCATGAAAAGGACAACCACCCCAGCGGCATGTCTCTCCCTCCTCACGGTGCTCCTACTCAGTGCATGCGCGAAAACGCCCGTAGTCGCGCCACCAGTGGAATCGGGTCCGGGCTCGGGCTCGGGCACGGCCACCGCGACCGCGACCGGCACCGGAGCCATCGACGGCGGGAAACTCTCGTACCCGCAGGTCCTGGTGATGGCCCTCAACGGCAACCACGTTGCGGAGTTTGAGCTGGGCGCGATGCTGCACGACGGCGATGGGGTCGATCGCGACTACGCGAAGGCACTCGAGTGGTACGAGAAGGCGGCGACAGCCGGGAACCGGCAGGCGATGTTCAACATCGGGCTGATGGAGAAGAACGGCGAGGGCGGAGAGCAGGACCTGGCCAAAGCGCGCACGTGGTTTGTGCGTGCATCGGATGCGGGCGACGTCCGCGGGACGTTCCAGCTGGCGCAGATGTCGTACTTCGGACAGGCCACGGCGCAAGATTATGCCAAGGCATTCTCCTACTACACCAAAGCGGCCATGGCCGGCCTGCCAGAAGCGCAGATGAACGTTGGCGTCATGAACGTCCGCGGCGAAGGCATGGCGAAGCAGGACTCGGTGGAAGCGTACGCATGGTTACAGGTCGCAAAGGATTCCGGGAACGAGCGCGCAGTCAGCCTCGTCGACTCCCTCGCAGCGCAGCTCACGGATGAACAGAAGAAGACGGGTGAGGAACGCGCGGCGGCGCTCAAGGCGGAGATTAAAATGAAGGCGGGACCGAATGCGCGGTTATAAAAGGGCGCTATAGAGGCGTTGCATGCAACGCCCCTACGAGGCACCAATTACATAAACAACGCCGCCAACGCCAACGTCAACGTCGAAAATAGTTTGATGAGCACGTGGAGCGACGGACCCGCGGTGTCCTTGAACGGATCACCAACCGTATCACCCGTGACAGCAGCCTGATGTGCGGGGCTGCGCTTGCCGCCGTGTGCGCCCATCTCGATGTACTTCTTCGCATTGTCCCATGCTCCACCAGAGTTGTTGAGGTACGCGGCCAGGATCACGCCGACGATGGTACCGACCATGAGCAGACCGGCGACGGCTTCCTTGCCAAGGACCACGCCGACGAGGATCGGTGCGGCGACCGCAACAATTCCCGGCATGATCATTTCGCGCAGCGCAGACTTGGTGGCGATATCGACGCACGCTGCGTAGTCAGGCTCCGATGTTCCATCCATCAGGCCCTTGTTGTCGCGGAACTGGCGGCGGACTTCCTCAACGATCACGCCTGCAGCCTTGCCGACCGCGCGGATGGTGAGCGACGTAAAGAAGAAGACGACCATCGCACCGAAGAACGCGCCAACGAACACTTTCACGTCAGCGAGGTCGACCACGGTGAACTTGGCCTCTTCGAGGTAGGCGGAGAAGAGCAGGAAGGCGGCGAGCGCGGCGGACCCGACAGCGTAGCCTTTTGTGAGGGCCTTGGTCGTGTTGCCTGCTGCATCCAACTCATCGGTGACGCGGCGCATTTCCTCGGGAGCCTTGCTCATCTCCACGATACCGCCTGCGTTATCGGTGATCGGGCCGAACATGTCCATCGCGAGGACGTAACCGACGACGGCGAGCATTCCCATGGTCGCGACTGCCGTACCGTAGAGGCCGCCCGTGGGGAGACCCGTTTGCTCACCCAGCCAGTACGAAGAAAAGAGCGCGATACACACCGTCATCACCGTCAGTCCCGTCGATTCCATGCCAATGGCCGTGCCTGAAATGATGTTCGTTGCGTGTCCGGTCGTGGAAGCCTGCGCGATTGCGCGGACAGGACGATGTTGCGAACCGGTGTAGTAATCGGTGATGTAGACGAATGCGACGGATGTGAGCACGCCGACCAAACCGGCCGCTGCGAACCATCCCCATGTCGGCCCTTCGCCGATGGGTGATGCTGCGTTCAGCATGTAGTAGGAGGTTGCGAACAGCGCGATAGTTGTCAGGATTGCCGTCACCCAGAAACCGCGGATCATCGCCTTCATTGGAGCTTCACCTGGCTTCGCTTTGACGGTGTAGACGCCGATGATGGCGGCCACGAGACCGATGGCGCGCAGCACGAGCGGGAAGAGAATTCCTTTGATGCCGAAGTACGGCACGAGCGCGACACCGAGGATCATCGCGCCGACGTTTTCGGCGGAGATCGACTCGAACAAGTCTGCACCGCGACCTGCGCAGTCACCGACGTTGTCACCGACGAGATCGGCGATCACCGCAGGGTTGCGGGGATCATCTTCCGGGATTCCTGCTTCGATTTTCCCCACGAGATCAGCACCCACGTCGGCTGCTTTTGTGTAAATACCTCCACCAAGCTGAGCGAAGAGCGCGACGAACGATGCACCGAATCCGTACCCGACGATCAGTCGGGGAATCTCACCTACATCCATGCCAAAACCGATGCGATACATCAGGTAGAGGCCACTGATGCCGAGGAGCGACATTGATGTGATCACAATTGCGCTGACCGTACCTCCTCTGAGAGCCATCTGGAGCGATGCGTTGAGTCCATCTTTGGAAACCGCCGCCGTCTTCAAGTTCGCTTTCGTTGCGACAACCATGCTCACGATGCCCGCAAGCCCAGAAAGCAAGCAGCCGAGCAGGAACGCCCCGCCGACTTCAAACCCGTGCGTCCATCCCATACCGTCACTGGCCGTGAGTCCGTAGACGAGAATCATACCGACACCGACGACAAGCGAGAGAATCGCAATCGTCCTGTACTGGCGCTTCACGAACGCGCGTGCACCCGTGGAGATCGCCTTTGCGACTTTCTGCATGGCGGGCGTGCCATCGCCGGAACGCTTGACCGCATTCCAGAAAACCAGGCTGTACGCGAGTCCAGCAAGTGCCACGACGGGGGCTAATAGTTCGAGAGTGAGATTGGACATGGAAGAAAGGAGAAAGAGGATGAAGAGGGCTGAGAGGAATAAGAGGATATTCAGCGCGGCGTTTCTCGCCGCAAACATTCAGAACGCCTCAAAAGCGCTTCAGAGTGCAGAAAGGGTACGGATTAGAGAAGAAAAGTCAATGTATGCCCCTATGCCCGTGTACGCATACTATGATGTCCGCATGCCATCCAAAGATGACGTCCGCCTCCAATCTCTGCGCAAACGCGTCCGCCAGGCGCCCGGTTCGCCCGGGATCTACCGCTGGATGGATGCATCCGGGAAGGTCCTCTACGTCGGAAAGGCGAAGAATTTGAAGAAGCGCCTCGCATCCTATGTGACTCCCGCCAAGAAGAAGGACGTCGGGCCGTGGAAGCAGGCATTCTTACAGCTGATCCACGACTTCGACGTGACGGTGACGACGACGGAGCTGGAAGCCCTCCTCTTAGAGACGAATCTGATCAAGCAGTTGCGCCCCAAGTACAACGTGCTGATGAAGGACGATAAGAACTACCTTTTCATCCGCATCTCGGTGCAGGACCCGTACCCGTTCGTGGAGACCCTCCGGAAGATCGAACAGGATGGGGCCAAGTATTTCGGGCCATACATGAGCAGCTACGACTGCTACGAGTCGCTCGACCTGCTGCAGGCGGCAGTGGGTTACCGCGCATGTCGGCACTCGGTGAACGTGCTGAACACGCACGGGCAGGAGGGGCTTACGAAACTGAAGCCATGTCTGGAATTCCAGATCGGGAAGTGCAACGGGCTGTGCGCGGGGGCGATCGGGGCGTCGGAATACCTCCACCGCATCGAACGCGTGATGAAGTATCTTGATGGCCAGAAGGACGAGGTGAAGGTGATTCTGCGCCAGAAGATGCAGGCCGCCGCGACCGAACGGAAGTACGAGCTCGCGGCGAAGATCCGCAACTACCTGGCGCGGCTGGAAGGGAAATCCGAACAGCAGATCGTCGCCGATACCACCGGTGAAGACAGCGACATCATTGGCGTGGCGATCTTGAGCAACCGCGCGCATGTGATTGTGATGCACCGCCGCAACGGTCGCCTGATCGGTGAGTCGCACTTCGCACTCACGGGGCAGGCGGACTCGACCCCATCCGTCATCGAACAGTTCCTCCCGCAGTTTTATGATGAGGGACGCGAGGTGCCCGACATGGTGATCATCCCCGAAGCACCGGAGGATGGAGGCGAGGTGATGATGCGGCTGCTGCGTGAGCGGAAGCTCCAGGCAGGCCCGCGCGCGGCCGGCGTGAAGTTAATCGTGCCCGAGCGCGGCAGAAAATCGCGCCTCCTCCAGCTGGCCGAGAAGAATGCACGCGAGAAAGCACGACAGTTTGAATCGAAATGGGAAGCGGAGGAGAAGAATACCAAGTCCGCGCTCAAGGAACTCCAGGACGCGCTCTCGTTGCCGTCACTTCCCAAGCGCATTGAGGGCTACGACATCTCGCACCTCGGCGGCACCGAGACCGTGGGCAGTATGGTGGTGATGAAGAACGCGAAGACCGCCAACGACCAGTACCGCTCGTTCACGATCCGCACGATGAAGCGCGGACAGGTCGACGATTACAAAGCTATTAAGGAGGTGCTCACCCGGCGGCTCCGGAGATTGACCGAAGATCTGCCGGCCGAGGAGAAGAAGTGGAACGCAGAAGGAGTGACGTTCGGGAAAGCGCTGAAGAAGGACCAAGCGGCGATCGAGGAGATCCATCCGGACACTCCCTATAAGGAATGCGTCGTCGCACGTCACGACAACGCCATCATCGGTATGGGAAGATTGCTCACACACCCGCAGAACATCGTCGAACTGACCTCACTCGGGACGGAGGAACGGTGGCGCAACGGGACCCTCGCGCAGTTCATCATCCGAAAGATCCTGCGGTCGGTGAAGAAAGGAAAAGTCTACGTCCGGATCCACCCTGAACTGGAGTACGCCTATGGACGGATGGGATTCCGGTACGTGATCACTCCACCAAAAAGTCTCCCCTCTCCTGTCGCAACGGGAGAGGGGTCGGGGGTGAGGGCAGAAAAGGAAGAGATCGTCATGATGTGGGAAGCCTCGCAGAACAAAGTCGACTCCTCGCTGACCGCACGTCCCGACCTCATTGTCATCGACGGAGGAAAGGGGCAGCTCAGCACCGCGATCGACGTGTTGCGATCGTTCGGAGTGGAGATCCCCGTGATCGGCTTAGCTAAACGCGAGGAGGAGGTATTCGTTCCCGACTCTACGTACCCATTCCCCCCTGCCCCGCGAAGCCCGGAGGGCGTAGTGGGGTTCCCCACAGACTCGCCCGGGAAGTTCCTGTTGATGCGATTGCGCGATGAAGCGCACCGCTTCAGCAACGCCCACCGCGAGAAGCGTGCAAAACACTCCATGACCGCATCATCCCTGGATGAATTCCACGGCATCGGGCAGGAGACGATGAAGAAGTTGTTCGCGAAGTTCGGGTCAGTGAGTGGGATCAAGGAAGCAAGTGACGAGCAGCTCTTGGAAATTGTCTCTCAAGCACAATTGAACTCATTGAGAGGCACTTAATAAAAAAATATTGAATACCTGCCTACACTGGTATGGCTCCCGAGTAGCAGAACACTCACACACGAAGCCTTCTCCCTCTGCAGAGGGAGAAGGGCAGGGATGAGGGTTTTTAGCAAACGCCGAGAATTTGTAGGCTAATCCGGGAGGAGTATTCTTATCCGCTATGGTTTTCCAAACCGGACCCACCAAGCGCACGCCCGTAACAATCGAACGCGCGCGACATCTGCGCAAGGAACAGACCGTGACGGAGATGTTGCTCTGGCGGGAACTGAAAGACCGTCGCTTCCACAGCCTTAAATTCCGTCGTCAGTCATCCATTGGGCCGTTCATCGTGGACTTTTACTGCGCGCAGAAAAAATTTATTATTGAGCTTGATGGATCGGTGCATCAGGAACAAATCGTGAAGTGTAAAGACTACAGAAGAGAGCTCTACCTGAGGAAAAATGGATATCGCGTGGTCCGATTCACCAATGACGAAGTGAACGACAGGATGCAGGACGTACTTCGTGGGATTTCTGAAGCATGCGGCATATCTTCGTGAATCACACTCTCACGGACCCTCACCCCTACCCCTCTCCCTTTACGAAGGGAGAGGGCATCGCGCTCGAGGCACTCCCTTGAACCTCCGTTGCATTGAATACCATAGAGGATCGTAAGAATGAATACGCAAAAACGTCTATTACTTTGCGTCCGCAGCCACTCACTCCTATACTGACGCACATTCCCCCTCCGCGTATGAAAAAATTCTCCCTCCTCCTCGGCACACTCGGCGGCGCGATGGCCGGCTACATTCTCAGCAACGAAAAACTGCGCAAACAGATGTCCGAAGCACCCAACGCGGAAGCGATGGCGAAGATGCTCGGCGAGCAGCTGACGAAGGACGGCAAGAAAGTCGCGAAGGAAGTGAAATCGTTCGTGGAGAGTGACGACGTCCAGAAGAATTTGAAGAAAGCGAAGGCCTTCGCCAGCAAGAAGCTCGGCGTCGCTCAGCATGAGCTGGAGAAGTACGCCAAGAAAGGCATGAAAGAGGCGAAGAAGTACGCCAAGCAGGGCGCGAAGAAGATGAAGGCAATGGTCTGAGGCTTAGAAGCGCTCGAACATATTTGAAATTTTGAGCGTGCTGTTCTGGTGCGGAACGACAATTTCCGTATCACCATGGAACGTGTCAACGTAGAGATGTGCCGGAAGAACTTACACACACCCATCCTCGCCGACGTCATCCGCACGCTGCAGGGGCAGAAGTGATCGTCAAAAAAGAGGGCTCGCACTCTCTCAGGTTTGGATCGAATAATAAATTATTAGAACTTCCTGAGAAAGGCGAACGCCTCCTTGCGTTCCCAACTTTCGTTGAAAACGGGGACACTCTATTTCGATGTGCCATGATTGCCAATATAATACCCTCTTTTTCGCAAATAATGGCTATTATAAGCTAAAAAATACCACTTCCTCTTGTTTCAAAACCAAAAACCAGTAGAATCCACGGCGGGCTCCTCGTGTGAGATACCTCCAACGCCTGCGACGTGCAGGCACCCGGACTGCCCAAATTTTCGTATGATTGTTCACAAGAAACCAAAGGATACGCGTTACATCATTGTCACCGGCGGCGTCTGCAGCTCTCTCGGAAAAGGCATCGCGGTTTCGTCGATCGGCGCGATCATGAAGGCGTGCGGCTTCACCGTGTTCGTCCAAAAACTCGACCCGTATTTGAACGTGGATCCCGGGACAATGAGTCCCTTCCAGCACGGCGAAGTGTTCGTGACCGATGACGGGGCGGAGACCGACCTCGATCTCGGACATTATGAGCGGTTCATCGATGAGCCGATGAGCAAGCTCAGCACGGTGACGACGGGACAGATTTACCAGGAAGTCTTGGGCAAAGAACGGCACGGCGAATTCCTCGGGAAGACGATCCAGGTGGTGCCGCACATCACGGACGCGATCAAGCATCGGATCACGGAGGCGGCGGAGAAGAGCGGCGCGCAGATCATGCTGGTGGAGATCGGCGGGACGGTCGGCGACATTGAAGGCGAGCCGTTCCTGGAAGCCGTCCGGCAGATGCGCTCCGAGATGGGATCATCGCGGATCTTTCACGTCCACCTGACGCTGCTCCCCTTCCTCGCCGCGAGCAAAGAACTGAAGACCAAGCCGACGCAGCTCTCGGTGCGCGAACTGCGGAGGATCGGGCTGCAGCCGGACATGATCCTGGCACGCGCGGACCAGAAGATCCCGGCCGAACTGCTCGAGAAGATCAGCCACTTCTGCGGCGTCGACAGCCGCGCCGTGATCCCCGCCCCCACGGTGCAGTCGATCTACGACGTGCCGCTCAACTTCCAGCAGTACAACATGGCCGAGATCATCGGCGAGTCCCTGGAGCTCGGGAAAGTGAAGCCGAACATGCGCGAGTGGGAGAAAGGGAAAGACCGCCACGCGGAGGCGAAGAAGACGGTGAAGATCGCGATGGTCGGCAAGTACACGCAGCTGGACGACGCATACCTGAGCGTGATCGAGTCGATCAAGACCGCCGCGGTGTTCGAGAAACGCCATGCGGAGATCGTCTGGGTGGATTCCGAGAAGCTGGAGAAGAAGGATGCCGAGACCTGGGAGTTATTGAAGTCCTGCGCAGGGATGGTTGTGCCCGGAGGGTTCGGCAAGCGCGGTATCGAGGGCAAGATCGCTGCAGCGAAGTACGCGAGGACAGAGAAAGTCCCCTACCTCGGCCTCTGCCTCGGCGCACAGTTGATGACCATCGAGTTTGCGCGACACGTCCTGAGCGACGCAAAGCTCACGAGCGAGGAGTTTGATGAAGAAGGGAAGCTGAGCCCGCACCAGTACGTCGTCCACTTCCTACCGGGACAGTCCAAGGAGAGGAGCAAGGGCGGCACACTCCGCCTAGGCGCCTACCCGTGCAAACTCAAGCCAGGCACGAAGGCTGCTGCGGCCTACGGAAAGAAAGTCATCTCGGAGCGACATCGACACCGCTACGAGTTCAACAACACGTACCGCAAGAAGCTCGAGAGCAAGGGGCTCATCATCTCGGGCGACTCGCCGAAAGGTGACCTGATGGAGATCGTCGAGTTGAAGAACCACCCCTTCATGGTGGGGAGCCAGTTCAATCCGGAGTTCCTCAGCCGGCCGCACCGTCCGCATCCGCTGTTTGCGGCGTTTATGAAAGCGGCGGTGAGGTAATCCATTCGTACGCGATATTTCCGGTAAGGGCGCAGCATGCTGCGCCCCTACGCCGCCCCTACGCGCCCGGATGTTGTATGATGTTCTTATGCCCCTTCTCTCCGTCTCCCACCTCAGTCTGACCCTCAATGCCCAGCAGATCCTCAAAAACGTGACCTTCGACGTGGACCAGGGTGAGGTCGTCGGGCTGATCGGGCCGAATGGGTCGGGGAAGACCACACTCTTCAACGTGCTCTCGGGATTTTTGAAGCCGACGCACGGAACCGTGCACCTGCGCGAGGCGGATATCACGCACGTGTCCCCCGCACAGAGAGCAAAACTCGGGATTGGACGCGTGTTCCAGAACTTCGGGATCTTCCGCGAGATGACACTGGAGGAGAACGTCCTCGTCGCGCTGGAAGCTCTGCCGAAGGAACAGCGGATGCTGCTCGGGGACTTGAGGGAGGTGGTGCGCGGCACGCTCGACATGGTCGGCCTCAGCCACCAAGGCAAGAAGAAGGCGGGGTCGCTCTCGGGCGGACAGATGCGGTTACTGGAAATCGCGCGGACGTTGAAGTCGGGCAAGGAACTCTTTCTGCTCGATGAGCCGACGGCGGGTGTGAGCCCCAAGATGACCAAGCAGGTGGCCGACCTGATCGCCGAATTGAAGAAAGAAGGAAAGACGGTGCTGATCATCGAACACGATCTCCCGTTTATCTCCCGCATCTGCGACCGAGTGCTCGTTCTGGACGTGGGGGAAGTCGTTTTGAACGGGAAACCGGGGGAAATTAAGCATGACAAGAAACTCCAGGAGATCTACTTTGGGGCAGACCCTACAGCATAAAATGGAATTTGACGGTGGCGGATATTCCTATCAGGATACGAGGGAACCTTTCCCCCTTTCCTTATGAAGCGATCCCTCGCTCTTCTGTCGCTCCTCTCGTTGAGCCTTTCGCTCGCGGCTTGCAAGCCTGCGGCACCGAACACGATCAAGATCGGATACGTTGGGCCACTCACTGGTGATGCGGCATCTCTTGGCGTCGATCAGATGAACGGCGCGAAGATGGCCATTGATGAAATGAACGTAAAAAATGGAGCGAGTGGCCAGCAGTTTGTACTCATTGCCGAAGACGGTCGTTGCAACGGCGCAGATGGTGCCAATGCTGGTCAAAAACTGATCAATGTTGATGGCGTGCAGGCAATCATCGGCGGACTGTGCAGCAGCGAAACGCTGGCGATGGCACCCATTGCCGAAGCCGCGAAAGTCGTCATCCTCTCTCCGGGCAGCAGCGCTCCCGCTATTTCCGATGCCGGAACCTACATCTTCCGAAACTACCCGAGCGATGCCATTAAAACAGTAGCTACCGCAAAGATCTTCGCCGAAAAAGGATACAAAAAAATTGCATTGATCAGCGAAAATACCGACTTCTGCCAGGGCGTCCGCGGCGGACTCAAGAAGGATCTCCTCACCGATGCTCTTGTGTTCGATGAAGTTGTCGATCCGGGAACGAAAGATGTTCGCTCCATCCTGACGAAATGGAAGAACAAACCGTTCGACGTTTTCTACGTCAACACCAACGGCGATGCACAGATGGGCCCCATTATTCAGCAGTTCCGCGATGCCGGTTTCAAGCAGCCCATTTTCTCGCATGAAGTCGCCGACTCGGCAAACCTCGGCAAGGCCGTAACGGCTGCAGTTGAGGGAATGCAACTCGTGACGGTGAAAACAGCAGGCGAAGGGACGGACTTTGAAAAAGCGTTCACGGACAAGTTTGGCAAGCCGCAATCGAGCATTGCATTCGCAGCGCATGCCTACGATGCCACAAACCTCATGATGAAGACGATCGCAGAAAAGGGAAACATGGGAACAGCGATTCGCGATGCGCTCACCGCCATGGCAGGGTACACAGGCATCATCGGGACGTTCAACTTCGACCAGAACGGCGATGTCGTCGGTGTTCCATTCGTGCTGAAGGAATTCAAAAATGGCAGCACGTTCACCGTACAGTCGATTTCTCTCGAGTAAGCCATTTCTCACATCTTCTCAACAGCCCCCAAGCCGGTCTCCTGATCCGGTACGGGGCTGTTTGGTATGACTCTTGTAGATGCTACTCTGCGCAATGAATCTTATGCAGCTTATCGTAAACGGACTCATCGCTGGTTCTCTGGCCGCTCTGATGGCAGGAGGGCTCGCTTTAGTGTACGGCGTTCTGGGCGTGTTCAATCTTGCACTTGGACAATTGTCACTCATCGGCGGCATGACCGCATGGTGGTTACATGGCCCCATGGAACTACCTTTGCTGCCGAGCATTCTAGGAGGCATTTTCGTCGGTGGAATCGTCACGTGGATCACCTTCGAATGCACAGTCGCTCCATTCTATCGTCGGGATCGCTTTCTGCCGCTCGTGACCACTATCGCCTGGAGCATGATTTTGGACGCGTTTATTCTACTTGTCTTTCAGGAATATCCACGTTCGATTCTCACGAACGAAAAACATTTCTTAGATCTGGGAACGGTCCGATTTAGCCTGGAACAACTCGCACTCGTGCTAGTCACTTTCATCTTCATTAGTGCAGTCGCCTGGATGCTCCACTCGACATCCTTCGGCCGGAAAATCCGCGCGACGGTCCAGCATGCCGATGCCGCACGGAGCTTAGGGATTTCTTCATCGTTCCTACATCGCGTCGTTTTTATCGCAAGCGGTGTACTGGCCGCCTGCGGAGGAATTTACATGGGTATTGATCAGAATTTGACTCCCACCATTGCTTTTCCCATCACCATCAAGGCCTACGCGGCGGTGATTGCGGGTGGGAAAGATAATTTCTGGGGCACGATCCTCGCCGCATACCTCATCGCCATGATCGAACAATTCGCCGTCGGGGCTCCGTGGTTTTTTGGCGCGTATATTCCTGTTGGATACCAACAAACAGTAGCACTGGTCTTTATCATCGTTATCCTATTGATCAAACCTTCGGGATTATTCTCTCGACAATTACGTACAACCTGAGTCATGAACTTTATTCTGCACATCATCTGCGTGATCGCCATGACATTACCCAATATCCTGGGTTTTAACTTGATTTTTGGGAAAGGAAAAATTTTTCACTTCGGTCCTATCGGCGTCTCTCTTATCGCCGCTTATGCCAGTTTTTTGACATTGAATGCAACAGGAAGCTATTTGGTAGCGATTGCTATCGGCAGCACTTTTGCCCTTTTGGCTTCGGCCCTCTTTGCATGGCTGTCGTTCAGATTGGATCCGGATGGCCTGGGAATACTTTCTATTGCAGCACATCTGGCAATCATAAATGTCGTTCTGAACTGGTCCTCCTTCACGGGCGGTGCTATGGGCATTCCAAAGATCCCACGAATGCCGTATCTGGATTCGCTTCCAACATTCACCATCACCGTCAGTACCATCGCCATCTGTTGGATTATTTTCCTTTTCGTGCTGGAACACAGTGCTTTCGGCCGGCAACTGCAAGCCCTGGCCGAACACGAGTGGTATGCAAAAGCCTTGGGAATCAACCGAATTCGCATACATATGATCGCGTTTTTCATAGGAGGAATCGGCGCTTTGCTGACCAATATTTTCTATCACCAGTACATTCATCTCGTCTATCTCTCGGATTTCGGATATCCAGTCTTCATCTACTTTGTCATGATCGTTGTTGCAGGAAGGCCGGGCAGCGTTCTGGGCGTCACACTCTCAACAATACTCATCGTGACTCTCAAAGAAGCCGTACGCTTCATTCCCCTTCCCAGCCACATCCTCGGCCCTGTTCGATTGCTGATCTTCGGCGTGATACTCCTTGCGGCAGTCTGGGTGCAGCGAGATTCGCTGTTTCCCAAAAAAAGAACGATATAAATACACAACACACAAAACTGGTGGGAGCTCCGCGCTCCACGGGGGGTGAAGGGGCTCCGGTAAACCGAGGAAAGATGCGCCCCGTCTTCAATGCCAGAGCGGAGGAGGCGCTTGGAGCGCGGTGCGCTTTCTTTGCTTCTTTCTTTGTCGGGCAGACAAAGAAAGAAGGTGAAAATGGCATCTCTGGCAGATGAAGAAGGAAAACTCTACGCTATCCCTTGATGAACCTCTCTCAAACCCTTCTCGGAGTCACGTTCTCGAACCCGACAGTGTTAGCTTCCGGGATCATGGGCATCACAGCGAGTTCGTGGAGGTTGGTGGCAAATCAAGGAGCAGGAGCGATCACGACAAAGTCCATCTGGCTGAAGGAACACAAGGGTCACCGGAACCCGACGATCATTTCGACAGAACACTGGACACTCAACGCCGTTGGAGTTCCCGATGCCGGCCCGGAGAAGGCGCGGGAGGAAATCAGCGATTTTCTCAAGGAAAAGCCAACTCCATTGATTGTGAACATCATTGCCGAGTCGATTGAGAACTACGGGAAGACGGCGGCGGAGTTCGTATCGCTCAATCCGGACTTCCTGGAAGTGAATATCAGTTGTCCGAACATTGAAGACGAATTCGGACGGCCCTTCGCGTGCAGCGCACCCGATGCGGCTGCGGTGACGAAAGCAGTGAAGAAGGTGAGCAAGAAAATCCCGGTCTTCATCAAACTCTCCCCAAACGTGGATAACATCGGAAAAATTGCGCTCGCCTGTGCGGAAGCAGGGGCAGACGGCTTCACCGTCATCAACACGGTTGGCCCGGGCATGGCGATCGATTTGCGCTCACGGATGCCAATCCTCGCAAATAAAGTGGGTGGGCTCTCCGGTCCCGGGATCAAACCAATCGCCGTGAAATGCATTGCGGACGTCTACTCCGCCACGGGCGGCAAACTCCCCATCATCGGCACGGGCGGCGTCTACACCGGTGAAGATGCGATTGAGTTGATGCTCGCCGGCGCGAGCCTCGTCGGCATCGGCACGGCCGTGGCTGACCGCGGTTTGGAGGTCTTCAAGCACGTGTGCGACGAAATGCAGCTGTGGTGCACGAACGAGGGGGTTGATGATGTGGAGGATTTGGTGGGGGGGATGCATAAAGCGCTCTCGAAACATGCTCGTAGCTTCGTTACTTCGTAAATGATCGACAAAGTTACGAAGTAACGAGCGCGTTCGTTTCTCCAACTACCGTATGTCCACCATCCCCCTCCAGTCCCGGCTCCCGAAGACCTATCGCATCAAAGCGATCAAGCAGGAAACCGAAATGGTGCGCACCTTCACCTTCGATGGATCGCTCGGCGCAAAACCGGGGCAGTTTGTGATGGTATGGATGCCCGGCGTGGACGAGGTGCCGATGAGCGTGGCCGAGGATGACGGCGCCGTGACGCGGATCACCTTCTTCGCCGTCGGGGATATGACCAATGAATTCGCGAAACTCCAGGTGGGAGACCTCGCAGGATTGCGTGGCCCGTTTGGCACACACTACGAATGGGAGCCCGGCCAGCACATCGTCCTCGTGGCGGGAGGGTACGGTGCAGCCCCGATGTACTTTTTGGCCAAAGAGACGGTCGGGCACGGCTGCACGCTGGAAGTGATCGTTGGCGCGCGGGGCAAGGAGCATCTGTTGTTTGTGAAGGAACTGGAGTCCCTCCCGCATGTGAGCCTGCACATCGCGACCAATGACGGCTCGGTCGGCTACAAAGGATTCAATGTGGATATTCTGGAGAAACTCTTGAGCTCCTGCCCGCGACCGACAAAGGGAAAGCCCCTCGGTACGCCCGCGTCTCCAACGCGGGCTACTCGGGATAATAAAAAGTGCAGCCCCATCGACCAGGTCTTCGCGTGCGGGCCGGAGGTGATGCTCAAGCGCGTCAGTGAGATCACAGCCTCATATAACGTCCCAAGTCAGCTCTCCATGGAACGCTACATGAAGTGCGGCTACGGCATCTGCGGCAACTGCGTGATGGATCCTCTCGGCATCCGCATGTGTGTGGAGGGTCCGGTTGTAAAGAACGAGGTACTCCTCAAACTCGCGGAGTTTGGGAAATACCACCGGGATGACCTCGGAAAGAAACATAATTTTGATACCCCGAAAAAATGAAACCTCTCTCCAAGCTTGTCCTGAGCTTGACGAAGGACAGGAGAGGGTAGGGTGAAGAGGCTACGAGAGAGTATTTGCAGAAATTATTTTAATATGTTATAATAGCATTTGTCATCTTTCCATCGGTTCGAACGGACCGTCCGGGGAGGTGAAAATATAAAGACAAACCGTCATCTGCAGTCGTGGATGGCGGTTTTTTGTGCCGCAGCACAACCCTGAGCGAGCTCTGCATGGCAATCAGAGCGACGAGGCGAGTCGAAGGGCTATTTATCACTCGTCAATCTTGAGTGCTAGACAAACTCCCCTGCGCGAGCTATCATTCGCTTCCTAATTCTTTCCCCACGTTCCTATGACGACCTTCGGTGGTGGTTGCGGTTGTGGTTTCAGCCTAGGCGGCGGCTCTTGTGGAGGCGCTTGCGGCTGCTAATCACACACGTACCCAAAATTCGTTAGAGAGAAGGAGTCCTGAAAGGGGCTCTTTCTTTTTGCTGCAGAACGGCAATCACATCTGCGAGTGCCGGTCTTCCACCTCTGGCGCTGGTAAGGCCTTCCTGCCGGGAGACCGACTCCCTGGCGGGGTACGAAATGGAATGACAGTGATCTTTTATGGCCGCCACAACACGCTATACTCCGCAGGCGTTCTTTGTGGCCCCATCGTCTATCGGTTAGGACAGCGGGTTTTCAATCCGTTAAGCGGAGTTCGACTCTCCGTGGGGCTGCCACTCGCATAATATTGCAAAATATAGTATAATGTATAGGTACACATACCAACACTCCCATGACATCCTTCACCAAGAAATACCTGAGCTACCGACCCCTGTGTGTCGCGTTTGCGATGGCCGCACTTGCGCTACTCGCAACCGTTAGCTTCCAACGCCTGCCCCTCGAAGGTTTGATGGCCCGCATCCGTGTGCGCACGGAGGTGATGTCGAGCGCATCCGCCACGTCGATGAGCCCGCGTGACAAACTGAAGATGGAACGGCTCAAGCGTGAAGCGGACAACAAGACGAAGGCGGCGTTACAAAAGAAGCTGTCCGTCCCCCGCCAGAACTCGCGCTACCTTCGCACGTCCACCGCGGCAAACGTCCTGGGTGGCACCACGGACTCCGCATCGCGTAGCTCGATTAAATATGAACGGTCCAAGTGCGGCGATAAGCTCATCATCTCCCCCGAAACCTGTGACGACGGCAACGCGTCGGCGGGCGACGGCTGTTCGTCCTCCTGCAAGGTCGAAAACGGCTACCAATGCACCACGGGCCAACCCAGCTACTGCTGGGATGACGGCTGCGGTGATGGAAAGATCATCGCATCCAAGGAGAAATGCGACGACGGCAACGTGGACGAAACCGACGGGTGCGACTCCGTCTGCAAGATCGAACCGGGCTACGTCTGTAGCGGCGCTCCGAGCGTCTGCACTCACCCGTAAGTTATTCCACCCATAGTAAAAGACTCTTGAGGTAATCGACCTCAGGATGGTAGAGGTTGACCGGATGGTCGAACGCCATGCGGTGGCGCTGGAGGATGCGCACCGAACGCTTCGCTTGTCGCGCTGCGTGAAAGACGATCGTCTGGAAGAGCGCGGTGTCGACTTGATAGGAGCAGGAACAGGTCAGGAGCAGGCTGCCAAAGGGGAGCGACTCCATCGCCAGCCGGTTCATGTCCGTGTAGGCCTTCTTCGCCTGGTCCAAGTCGGTGCTCCGTTTGGCGAAGGCTGGGGGATCCAGGATAATGAAGTCGTACGGGCGGGGCATCGGCTTACGGCGCAGGAAATTGAAGACGTCTTCGGCGTAGGAACCGAATGTCTTGAGGTCTATGCCGTTCATCTCCATGTGCCTGCGCGCCTGCGCGATCGCGCCCTCGTCGTAGTCGACGGCATCGGCGGCTAGCGCGCCTCCCGCCAGCGCGTTGAGGGAGAAGCCGCCCACGTAGCTGCAGCAATCGAGCACCGTCCGTCCCTTCGCGTGCGAGCGGACAAGGGACCGCATCTCGCGCTGGTCCAGGAACAGGCCGGTCTTCTGTGCCCCAACGAGATGGATCTCATACTGCAGTCCACGCTCCGTCACCGTGACCACCCCATCCGATCCCGAGCCCGAGCCCGACGGTGGCCTGATCCACCCTTCCACGGGATCGATGCGCTCGTTCTTGCGTGCGGCGCTCGTGGATTTTTCATAGACACCCTTGGGTGTGCAGAGCCCCCAGAGCAGGTCGGTCACCCACTCGCGCAGCTTATCCATCCCGAGCGTCGTGAACTGCAGGACGAGGATGTCGCCGTACCGGTCGACAATAAGTCCGGGGACGCCGTCGCCTTCGGCATTGATCAGACGGACGGCGGTCGTGTCTTCATTCGTGATGAGCGCTTTGCGGAGTGCCACGGCCCGCTCGATGGTCTTGCGCAGGCTGACCATCGGATCCTCTTTCTCCTCGAATGCAATCGCGCGGCCGCAGATGTACGCGTGGATGTTGACCATCGCGTAACAGAGGAAATCCCCCATATCGCTGCGCACCTCGGCAATGGCACCGTTCTTCATCTCGGGCATCTTCTGGATCGCCGTCTTGTAGATGGCATGGTGCCGGTTCCTGAGCGGCCAGTCGCGCTCGGCCTTGATGGTGATGACGGGGTAGGCGCCCATGGACGGAACACCCTACCACGACGCGAAAAGAATCTCTAATAAATGGGTATCTGAAAGCCGAAAACTCCGCTACCGTACATAGAGAGTATGCAACCCGTCCCCGTCACCACCGCCGGATTCAGCAACCTGGGCATCGCGCCGGGCATCCAACAGATCCTCGCAAAGATGAAATTCACGACCCCCACGCCTATCCAGCATCAGGCGATCCCCATTGCCGTGGAAGGCAAGGACGTCATCGGCATCGCGCAAACGGGCACGGGCAAGACGCTCGCGTTCGGCATCCCGATGTTACAACGCTTGGCGCAGGGACCAGGCCGCGGATTGGTGATCCTCCCCACTCGCGAACTCGCGTACCAGGTGGAAGAGGCACTCAAGCCCTTCGCCACACCGCTCGGCATTAAGACAGCCGTCTTCGTGGGTGGCGCATCGATGAACCTGCAACGCGGCATGCTACGACAGAACCCCCGCATCCTGATCGCCACCCCCGGCCGCCTCAACGACCACCTGGAACAGCGCACGGTGACCTTGAAGGAGGTAAACATCCTCGTCCTCGACGAAGCGGACCGCATGCTGGACATGGGGTTCAAGCCGCAGATCGATCGCATTCTCGCCCACGTCCCAAAGGTCCGGCAGACCATGCTCTTCTCCGCCACCATGCCACGCGAAATCCTTCAGCTCGCCTCGTCCCAGATGCAATTGCCGCTGCGGATCGAGGTGGCGCCCGCCGGGACGACCGCGGATAAGATCCAACAGGAGATCTTCGTTGTGCGCCGCGAGGAGAAACTACAATTGCTCGAAAAATTGCTCGTGGAATACACGGGTTCCGTCCTCGTCTTCTCACGCACCAAGCACGGGGCGAAGAAGATGACGCGCGCGCTCCGCGCGATGGGGCACGCCGCCGGGGAAATCCACGCCAACCGCTCACTCGCGCAGCGCCGCGAAGCGCTCGAAGGCTTCAAGGCCGGCCGCTACCGCATCCTGGTGGCGACCGATATCGCCGCACGCGGAATCGACGTAACGGGCATCTCCGTCGTGATTAACTTCGACCTCCCCGACGACCCGGGCGATTACGTCCACCGCATCGGGCGCACAGCGCGCGCGGGGCGCGAGGGACGCGCGATCTCGTTCGCGACGCCAGACCAGAGCAACGACATCCGCAGCATTGAGAGACTTATTCGCGTCCCCATCAGCCGCACTCCCCTCCCCGCACTGCCGCCGCCGCGCAAAGTGGAGCACACCGAGCGCGACGAGGAATCGCGTCCGTGGGGAAACCGCGGAGGGTCATCCTTCGGCTCCGCTCAGGGCCAGCGACACGGAGGGTTCAACGGCGGTGGTAGGAGACAAGGTGGAGGAGGAGGTTTCCGTCGGCGATAATGTGATCGAAATGCCGGAGAAAAACATGGTTTTTTTGGCTTCCAGGAACTAACAATCCACACCCATCACCGATAGAATGGGTGCATGAAAGCGTTTCGCACACTCCTATTGGCTTCGTGGCGTTATTCGGAGGGCCGCCGGTTGCGGCTCCTCGTGTACTGCTTGATGTTCATGGGCGCCAACATCGTCCTGCTGCTCGAACCGATCGTGATTGGACAATTGCTCAACACCATCCAGCAGGTGACGACGGTTGCCGATCCGATCGGCACGCTCACCGTGTTCTTCGCGCTGATGGTCGGCATCCAGTTTGCCTTCTGGGCCTTCCACGGCCCGGCACGCGTCATCGAAATCACCAATGCGTACCACGCGAAGAACGCGCTCTCCGACCATCTGTTCCGGATCATCACGTCGCTGCCCATTCAGTGGCATAAGGACCACCACTCCGGGCAGACCATCAACCGGATGCGCAAGTCGACGAACGCGCTGAATGAATTCATGAGCAACGGGTACCAGATCATCGAAATGGTCATGCGGCTCATCGGGTCCGTGCTGGCAATTTTCCTCCTGTTCCCGATCGCCGGCATGATCGCCGTGTCCATCTGCGTGGTTGCCGTCGTCGTGGTGTTCCTGTTCGACCGCGTGCTCCTGCCCCAGTACGACGAGATCAATGAGCGCGAGCACTTCACGGCGTCCGCCGCACACGACTACATCTCGAACATCTTCACGGTGATCTCGCTGCGGCTGGAAAACCTGACGCGCGGTGAGCTGTGGAAGCGCATGACGTGCTACTTCCCGCTCGTGCTCCGCAACAATCGGATCAACGAGACCAAGTGGTTCCTGGCGACCATCATCATTTCGCTTATGACCGTCACGGTACTGGCGTGGTACGCGGTCAGCACCCTCCACGGCGGCGGGGTGCTGCTCGCAGGCACCGTCTACATGCTCTACGAATACCTGCAGAAGATCGGCACATCCTTCTATACCTTCGCGTGGAAGTACAGCTCGACGATCCAGAACTACGCCGACCTGCGTGCCTCGCGCGAGATCCTGGACGCCGCGCCTGCGGAGGAACCGAACGTACGTCTGCCCGAGGGCTGGAAGCGGATCGACATCAGCAAGCTTCGCTTCTCGTACGAGGATACGGAACACCAGAAGCATCACCTGCACGACCTCAGCATCACGCTGGAACGCGGGAAGAAGGTCGCGCTCGTCGGCGAAAGCGGTTCAGGAAAGAGCACACTCATGAGTTTGATCCGTGGGTTGCACACCACTGATGATGTGACCGTGACATGCGACGGGAATCCCCTGCCGAGCGGCCTGAAACATCTGGCACAGCACGTCACACTGATCCCGCAGGAGCCGGAGATCTTCAGCAACACCATCGAGTACAACGTGAGCGTCGATACCGAGCAGGCGGAAGAGGAGCTGCTGCAGGATATCGAGCTCGCGTGCTTCACGTCGGTGCTCAAGCGGCTGCCCAACGGGCTCAAGACCGATATCGCCGAGAAGGGCGTCAACCTGAGCGGCGGCGAGAAGCAGAGGCTTGCGCTCGCACGCGGTATTTTCGCGGCAAAGCAGAGCGACATCATCCTGCTCGACGAGCCGACGTCGTCCGTGGATTCCATGAACGAGCTGCAGATCCACAAGAACATCTTCGCCCGGTTCACGGACCGCTGCATCGTGGCATCCATCCACCGGCTGCACCTCCTGCCGCTGTTCGACGTCATCTACGTCCTGAAAGACGGAAGGCTGGTGGAACAGGGCACGCCCCAGGAACTGATGAACGGGACGGGGCACCTGGCAACCATGTGGGCGGCGTACCGCGAACAGGACACGGGTGTAGAATCCTCCACATGATCGAATTCCAGCGCCTCCTCCTCGACGATACCCTCCGCAACAACGCGTTCGTGAATGCGCTGAAGGCCGTGGTCGTCCCCGGCAAGAGCGTGGTGGCTGACATCGGGTCGGGCACGGGCTTTTTGAGCTTCGCGGCCGAGAAGATGGGCGCTAAGGAGTGCCACCTCTACGAGGTGAGTGAATTGCTGACGCTCAGCAAGGCGCTCGCGAAGGAAAATGGGATGAAACACTGCCAATTCTTCCAGGCACACTCGACCGATGTGAAGAAACCGGTGAAGGCCGATGTCGTCGTGAGCGAAATCCTGGGCAACTACGCGCTGGAGGAGAACATCATTGAGACCCTGAACGATGCACAGCGGTTCCTGAAGCCGGGCGGCACCATCATCCCGGAATCCCTGACGCAATTCGTCGCGCCGGTCACATCGTCGCGCCTCTACGATGAGCTGAACGTGTGGGACCGTGTCGGCCATGGCATGACCTTCGACGCGGCAAAGGAGATCTGCATGAACAACATGTACGTGAAGGAGATCACAATGAAGGACATACAAGCTCCCTCTCCTGGAGTTTATCCCGAGCCGAGCCGAGGGACAGCGGGAGAGGGCTGGGGTGAGGGCAGAAAATGGGATGCCATCGACTTCCGCAAGAAGAACGACTCCGTCCGCACGAAGACGATTGAATGGATCATGACGAAAGACATGACCCTCTACGGCTACGCGCTCTGGTGGGAATCGGTGCTGACGAAGAAGATCACGCTCAGCACGAGCCCCTCGGAGCCCATGACCCACTGGAAACAGATCTATCTGCCACTGCTCGATCCCCTCCCCGTGAAGAAGGGACAGATGATCCAGCTCACGATCACGTCCGACTCCCGCTACGAGGTGAAGATCAACGTGACATGGGAGACGACAATCTTTGATGCAGCCGCAGGTCTTCGACCTACGCGCGCGCGTCAAAGACGCGCGCTCAAAAACATTCGCCAGGACATGACGAAAGGATTTCTGTAGAACTCTCCCCCTACTCGTATGCGCATCTTCGCCCTCGAGACGAACATCGAGAAACTCAACCAGAGCTTCCTCTCACCGGGAGAGCACATTGTCCTGAAGGCACGCTTCCACGGTTTCCTGTTCTTCGTCCGAGCGCTGTGGGCGACGTTCCTCACGATCGTCATCATCGCGATCGGCGTGGGCGCTACGATGTCCCAAATCCCCGCATCCCTCTCGAGCCCCGTGCTCTTCATCGCCTGGCTCTACTTCGTGGCGCTCTCCCTCCTCCGGTCTTTTATCGATTGGCGGTACGACGAACTAATCGTCACCAACGAGAAGATCATCTTCGTGAACCAGTCCTCCATCATCCAGCAGGAGATCAAGCAGATGAACCTGGAGAATCTCGCGTCGGTGAAAGCACTCACCCAGTACGGCGGCATTTTCCCGTTCGGCAAACTCCACTTCGACCTCAAGGAGGGCGTGGGAGCCGGCCTCAAGCTGCGGTTCATCCCCAACGCACAGCGCGCCTGCTCCCAGATCAGCGACTGCATCGTGCAGTTCCAGCGGAGACAGGCGAATTGATCCCTTAATGAGAATATCGCATGAGGAACTTCGCCTCCGTGACCATCGTGACTTCCCCCGTCGCACGGTCTTTCACTTCCAATTCCCCCTTCGCAAGGGTCTTCAGCGAAATCAGGACGCGCGTCGGGACGCCGATCAAGTCTGCGTCAGCGAGCTTGGATCCCGGTGACTGGTCCAGGCGGTCATCGAAGAGACAATCAACGCCGGCCTTCTCGAGTTTGTCGTAGAGTGCCTCGGCGGCGGTAAACGACTCTTCTTCCCGTGTCTTGGCGAGGGCAATGATATGGACGCGTGCTGGGGCAACAGCTTCCGGCCAGCGCAAACCATGTTCATCGTTGCAGACCTCAGCAAGGACACCCATCACACGCGTCGTCCCAAGGCCGTAGCACCCCATGTACACCGGCTTTTCCGTGCCGTCCTTATCGCGGAACGTGAACCCGAACGCATCGGAGAACTTACGGTAGAGCGTGAAGACGTTCCCCACCTCCGACGCGCGGAACACCTCGTACGGCTTGCCGCTCTTGGGGTCAGCATCCCCCTCGCGAGCGACTTTGATGTCGAAGAATTCTTTGGGCTCGGGGATATCCCGGCCGAAGTTCACGTTCACGCTGTGGTAATCGGTCTTGTTCGCCCCGCACTCGAAGTTGCGCCGACCCTTGGTCGATTCATCCCACACGACCTGCACGTCTTTCGGCAGCCCAAGGGGGCCGGCATAGCCGACGTCCGCACCTGTGACGCGCTTGACCGTCTGCGCAGTCGCGAGAGTGAGCGACGTGCAGCCGACAATCTGCTTTAACTTCGCCTCATCGATGACATATCCGCCCCGGACGGCCGCGGCGACAACTTTTTTCTTCTCCGTTTCAAAGAGGATGGTCTTCGTAGTGCGCTCAACTTCAATACCCAGGAACTTCGCCAGTTCTGCGACACCGATGATGCCCTTCCCGAGGACATCCTTGCGTTCCTGCTCCGCTTCATCGGCATTGCTCCACGGGCGCGCCTTGCTCGGTGCGAGTTCGCGGTTCCAGTGAACGTCGCTTCCAGGCACATGGAAGATCTGGTCTTCCCCGTTATCGCACCGGGTCTGGAACTCGCGGGAAGGCTCCTTGCTGAAGTCGCCGCCGGACGCGAGTGCGATGATGGTGCGGTCACCCAAACCAACACGCTCGAAGAATGTGGTGTATGCGGGGATCGCCTTGTGCAGGAAGTAGTCCATCATGTCCTCCTCGGACACATGGAAGCTGTAGAGGTCCTTCATGCGGAACTCCCGCCCACGCATCAGGCCGGACTTGGCGCGGGGTTCGTTGCGGAACTTCGTCTGGATCTGGTACGCAGCACAGGGGAGGTCCTTATAACTTTTCACGAACTGCTGCACGAGCGGTGTGATGATCTCCTCATGCGTGGAGTTGAGCACGTAGCGCACATCATGGTTTTTCAGGGACACGGCGTTGGCTGGAGAGGCCTGGAAAAGCACACCGACGGTCTCCAGGCGCCCTGTCCTCTCCCAGTTCGCCGTGGGCGAGAGTGCCGGAAGGAAGACTTCGTTCCCGATCTTGTCCATCTCCTCGCGCAAAATCTTTTCGATTTTCCAGAGGACGCGCGTGCCGAGGGGCAGGAAGGAGTAAACCCCCGCCATCGTCTTGCTGATGAAGCCACCACGTATCAGCAAGTCGGCATTCTTGCTCTCGGCATCCGACGTGGATTCCTTGGAGGTCTTCGTGAAGAGCTGCGAAAGGCGCATAGCTGAAGTGTAGCAGAATAGGCGTTGTCATCCTGAGCTTGCCCTTCGTCAGGCTCAGGATGAACTCCGGACGACAATGCCGCTGTCTATGGTTCGCTCCGCTCACCATGACATCGGCTTCTGCTACACTTTTAGGCATGGCCATCCGCGACATCAAAGCCGCCCTGGAAGCCCACCGCGCCGCGGAACTCCACGGCAATACTTTGGGCCCCTGGATCCACGATATCGTCTACGGGGCGCACGACGGGATTGTGACGACCTTTGCGGTCGTGGCCGGGACGGCTGGTGCGGGGCTCCCCTGGGGAGTGGTGATTATTTTGGGCATGGCGAACCTGCTGGCCGACGCGGTCTCGATGGGCGCGGGCTCGTTCCTCTCCATCCGCAACAAGCGTGACCAGTACCACCGGATCCGCCGCGAGGAACTGGCGGAGATCGACGCGATACCGGAGATTGAGCGCGAGGAAATCCGTGAGGCGTACGCCGCGAAGGGGTTCAGTGGGAAAGATTTGGACCGGGTGGTGGATGTCATCACATCCGACAAGGATCGGTGGGCAGAGGCGATGATGCAGGAGGAACACGGCATGACGGAGGAGAAGGCCGAGGGCGCGTTCCTCCACGGCCTCGCAACCTTCCTCGGTTTCGTCGTCTTCGGCAGCGTGCCGCTGATCCCCTACTTCGTCTTCCACGGCGGGTCGGACAACTTCACG
This sequence comes from Candidatus Peribacteria bacterium, assembly GCA_009691305.1. Classification (GTDB taxonomy): domain Bacteria; phylum Patescibacteriota; class Gracilibacteria; order Peribacterales; family Peribacteraceae; genus JABFSS01. Next base: position 27,601 of record SICS01000014.1, read on the forward strand.
TACGCGATCGTCGGCACGGCAATCGCGCTGCTCCTTGTGGGAGTGACGCGGAGCTTGGTCACTCGCGAACGAATCTACCGCGGCGCCATCGAAATCCTCCTCATCGGAGGAGTGACGGCATCCATCGCGTACGGGGTGGGAGTGGCGCTGAAAGGAGTGGCGGGGATGTGATCACGCACTCATCCAAATCCCGATCCACGTGACCATGCCACCGAATAGAATTCCTCCCGCGACTTCTTTGAACGAATGGCCGATGCGCTCGGCGAGATGCTCCTTCTTCTGCAGCGAATTGAGGATGTGCGCCTGCAGGCCGATGGCCCGGCGCGAGTTCATCGCGTCGTACCAGACGATACATGCGAAGGTCAGTGCAATGGCAAACTCGACTGACTCCGCGCCCAGCGTGTACCAGACCACGATCAGCAGCGATGTCACAAACGCCGAATGCGTGCTCGGCATCCCGCCAGAACGGAACAATCCCTCGCCCCAGTTGCCTGTCCGCACGCCTTCGACCACGATCTTCGTGACCTCGCAAAGAAGTCCTACGAG
>SICS01000015.1 GCA_009691305.1 Candidatus Peribacteria bacterium
CGCTTTTAGATCGCGTGCAGTGAAGAATCCCGTGCTTGCGAAGAAACTTGCGTGGTTGGAGACCTATATGCCCAAGCCTCGCAATATCGCGCAGGGCAATGCGTGGGATGGGAAGATTGCATGGGATGCCACAAAGCTCGCGTTCACGTGGGTAGGAAACTAGAGCGGCGTTTCTCGCCGCAGCATAAATTGTAATATCGCGGCCAGAAAGGCCGCGCTAAGATAGGCCCAGTGCGCCGTCCTCTCCTCCTTATACTCTGGCTCTTCGCGGATTACTTCGCATTCCTAGCGTCGTTTGCCTTGGCGTACTTCATGCGCGTGGGATGGATTTTCTCGACCGACCTGCCGTTCACGCACTTTATGTCCACGGTCGCATTGAGCGGGCTCCCGTGGCTGGTCATGTTGATTTCGAGCCGGACGTTCGGGCTGACACGAAACCAGCGGACACTGCGAAATATGATTGTGATCGTCTACGCCGCCGTGGGCGGCGCCGCGCTGGTGACGCTGACGTACTTCTTCCTGTTCCAGAAAATCTTCAGCCGGATGCTCGTGCTGGAGGGCGCTGTGCTCTGCGTACTTGCGACCTGCCTGGCCCACGCGGCGATGGGGTACCTGATGCGCGTGTTCCTCCGCCGCGGGACGCCTGTATTCCCGACCCTCGTGATCGGCGTCACGCGCGAGACGCGCGCGCTGCTCCACCTGCTCCGGGAGCGGAGAAGCCCACTCGTCCCCGTCGCGATCTTGGATGCCGTGGGGGTGAAGGATACGGAGATTGAGGGGGTGCCCGTGATCGGCAAACTGAATAAATTGGAGGAGACGCTCGCGGACCGTTCGATTACGCACGTCATCCAGTGCAGCGACCTGGAGCAGTCGATCAATCTATTGAGCGCCTGTCGCGCACGCGGGATCACCTACATGCTCCTGCCCTCCGTGCTCGGGATTGTGGAGCGCGATGAGCGTGTGGAATCCCTCGAAGGCAAAGCGGTGACCGTCGTGAGCCCCGAAGGACGGTGGTGGAACCTCTTCTTCCGATAACGCATGCACGCGTTCATCCTCGCCGGCGGCTTCGCGACCAGACTCTGGCCGCTCACCGAGAAGCGGGCTAAGCCGCTGCTACCACTTGCAGGCAAGCCGATCATTACGCATTTGGTCGAGAAGATCCCGTCAGGCATTCCGATCACGGTCAGTACAAACGCTGCGATGCAGGACGGGTTCAAGAGATGGTTAGATGATGTGCAGAAATCCCCGGTAGGGGTCGGGAGCCTGTCCCGAGCGCTGCCGAGGGGCGAACGACCCCTACCTATCAAATTGGTTGTTGAAGGCACCACGAAGGATGACCATAAGCTCGGGGCCCTAGGATCAATCGCACAGTGGGTGGAGACCGAGAAGATTGAAGATGACCTCTTGATCCTGACGGGAGACAACTATCTCGGCTTTTCCCTGGAGGAGTTCCTAAAAGCGTTCACGGGGAATCCACTGTTGGCCGCGCACGATGTGGGAGATTTGGAGAGGGCAAAATCATTCGGTGTGGTCACATTGAAGAGTCAGGGCTCCCCTCTCCCTGCGTCCGCGCAGCGGGCGCTGGGGGAGGGGTCGGGGGAGGGGGTTTTAGCGTTCAGTGAAAAACCCAAGGACCCTACATCCACCCTCGTCAGCACCGGTTGCGTGGTCATCCCGAAGAACGTGCTGCCCGTGCTGCGCGACTACGCGAAAGTGAAACCCGATAATCTCGGCGGCATCTTTGAGGAGCTTCTCCGAAAGAACATCCCCGTCGACTGCTTCACCTTCAGCGGACACTGGATGGACATCGGTTCGTTCCATTCCTACCTGGACGCGCATCGGGAGCTGGTCGGCGAGCAGGCGCTGGTCGACCCGACGGCATCGGTGAAGGACACGGAGATGCGCGGGAGCGTGACAGTGGGCAAGAACTGCGTGATCGAACGGAGCGAACTGGTCGACTGCATGGTCTTTGACGGCGTCACGATCCGGGATTGCACGCTGCGCGATTGTGTCATCGATGACGGCTGCGCGCTCCAGGGCATCGATTTGCAGAAGCAGATGCTTAGAACGGGCACAAAATTGATTGTTCACTAGAGGGGGCGCGGGCATACTGCCCGCGTCGCAGGCAGGGATGCCTGCGCTTCCCGTGGTTTTTCGGCCCTCTATGAAAAAACTCCTCCCAATCCTGGCTTTCACCCTCCTCCTCGTTGCATGTGGAGAGAAGACCGTGAGCTTTACGGTCACGATGGATACACAGGACCCAAAATTGCGGAGTGACCTGATGGCTGCGATCCCCCGCGTGGTGGATGGCCGCGTGGAAGCGAAGAAGAAACACGTGGTGGTGCAATCGCTGGAAGAGAAGGATGGCGCATTGGTCCTGACGGCGACCGTGTCGGACGCCGAAGCGGCGGAGCTCCTCAAAAACGGTCTGACCGCGCCCTACAGCATGGCGATCATGAAGAAAGTGGACGCCGGCATGGGCGACATGATCAGCGAGAAGTTTGGGGATTTTAAAGAGACGGGCATCTCGACGAAGCATTTTGCCTGGGTGGTCGCCGGGGTCACCTCCTCGACCGGCGAGGAGCGGGGTATGGCGGTGATCCAGCTCACGCCCGATGGCCAGAGCCTCCTGAAGGACATGTTCAGCACGAACCGCGGCAGCACCATCGGCATTTTCGCCCGCGGACAGCTGATGAGTATCAAAACGGTCGATACGACCGACAAACAGGACTCCATAGCCGTGGACGGAATCCCGAACGGCGCGCTGGCTGCCGCATTTGCGGACGATGCGAATGTGGGGCTGCACGTGACGTTTACATCGCAACCGTGAGGACTTAGGATTCCCTCCCCCATGCCCAAGAACCGCACTCTCACCTGGCCCCTCGTGACTCTCGTTGTCGGCGCGCTTGCGCTGCTGATTGCACTGCCGCAGGAATGGAAAGGATGGGCACCGGGATTCCTCAGCCGCCCCGCCCTCCACCTGGGCCTGGACCTGGCCGGAGGCACTCAGCTGGATTTCCGCATTTCGGAAGAAGAGATCCGCAAGCAGCTCGATGAGGTGAACACCGAGATCACGCGGCTGGAGAAGAGTGGCGCACCGGCGGAGGAGCTGAACATCGCACGCTCGCAGCGCCAGAGCATCCAGGACCAGCAGGGCAACCTGGTGGAAGCGATCCGCGTGGTGCTGGAACGCCGGATCAACTCGCTCGGCGTCAGCGAAGCGATCATCACCCCGTCGTACGTGGGCGACGAACGGCACATCCTGGTGGAGTGCCCCGGCGTCGTGGACGTACAGGAGTGCATCAAGGTCGTGGGCAAGACGATCCAATTGGAATTCAAGGAACCCTTCACCGAGGCGACCGCCGACTTCACCAAGGGCGTCCGCGCCAAGGCGCAGTCGACACTCCGCCGCATCACCCAGAGCGGCTCGACACTAATAAAGGAAGGCCAGGACCTCGGCAGCCAGCTGGGCATGGCCTACCAGCCGAGCGTGACGCTCTTCCGTGACCAGCTCCCCAAGGGCCTCGAGGGTCTGTGGACCACGCCGACCGGCAGGGTGGCGTTGCGTGAAGGCGGCGCCAAACAGTCGGTCCAGAACGCGGACGGCTCAATCGCAGAAAAAGAGATTCCCGGCGTCTTCCTGACCGAAGTGCTTAAGGGCCCGACGGAGACTGGACGCGTGGTGACCGAAGCGACCAAGGCGTTCGCGCTCCTTGCAAAGACCGAGAAGGACGCCACGACAGTGCATCATGAAAAGCTCCCGCTGGACGCGAAGGTGGACACGCGCGTGGCCGCAGCGCTGCGCAGCATCCAGCCCGGGGCGCTCAAGCAGGTCCAGACCGACGCCATCGGGCGCGTGCTCTTCCTGAACACCTTCGAGCGCGGCGGGGACCAGGTCCAGGCCAGCCACATCCTCGTCTCCTACATCGGCGCAATGGGCGCGGGAAAGGAAGTCACCAGGACGAAGGAGGAGGCGCTGGCGAAGGCAACGAAACTGAGGACACAACTCGGCGCAGGCGCGAACTTCGAGACCATCGCCCGCACCCAGTCCGACGGTGAATCGAGCAAGGACGGCGGACGCCTGGGTTCCATCGGCCGTGGCGTGATGGCACCGACGTTTGAGCAGGCGGTCTTTGTGCTCAAGAAGCCCGGCGATCTGACGAACCCGATCGAGACCCAGTTTGGCTATCACATCATCCGACTCGACAAAGCCGTCTCGGTGAGCCCGGACGTCGCCACCTACGATGAACTGGTCATCAGCCCTTCGACAGGCTCAGGGCAGGCGGCGGCAACCGAGAAGCGCGCGGGGGAACTCGCCACCCGCCTACAGACGGGCAACGTAAAAACGACCGAGCAGGCGATGAAGATCCGTATGCTGCTCTTCTCGCTGGAGCCCTCCGGTTGGAAGGACACACAATTAGACGGCAAACACTTCCGCGCCGCGAACGTCTCGCTGGATTCGGTCACGAACATCCCGGTCGTCCAGATCGCGTTTGATACCGAAGGCGCGCGGCTCTTCCAGGAACTGACAAAGAAGCACATCGGCAAACAGATCGCCATCTTCGTGGGGGGCGAACTGGTCTCGGCCCCGCGCGTGCAGCAGGAGATCTCCGGCGGCATCGCCGTGATCACGGGCAGCAGTGACTTCAATGAGGCCAAACAATTGGCCCAGGACCTCAACACCGGCGCGATCCCCGCCCCCATCCACCTTGTCGGGCAGTACACGGTGGAAGCGACGCTTGGCGCTGCCGCGCTGCAGACCTCGCTGATGGCCGCGCTGATCGGCACGATCATCCTGATGCTCTACATGATCCTCGTGTACCGCGTGCTCGGCATCATGGCCGACATCGCGCTCACGTTCTACGCCGTCCTCCTGTTCGCGATCATGAAGCTGCCGCTGCTCTTCGTCTCCAGCAACTACATTGTCCTGACGCTCGCGGGCATGTCGGGCATTATCCTGAGCATTGGCATGGCGGTGGACGCCAACGTGCTCGTGTTCGAGCGCATCAAGGAAGAGCTCCGCAAGGGCAAGATGACCAAGACGGCCATTGAGGCCAGCTTCAAACACTCCTGGCCTGCCATCCGCGATGGCAACGTCGCCACGCTCATCACCTGCGGCATCCTCTTTATAGCCGGCACCTCGATCGTTCGCGGCTTCGCCGTCACCTTGGGCATGGGTACACTGCTCTCCCTCTTCTCTGCCGTGACGATCACACGCTGGCTCCTCCGGAGACTTGCGGAGACCCCGATTGCGAATAATCCCGCGGCCTTCGGCGTAAAGCATATCCAGCAACAATGAGTGACCTCCTCACGATCACCGACCTCGAACTGTGGACACACATCGGGGTGTCTTCGGAAGAACGGTCGAGCGAGCAGCGGCTCCTCGTCACAGTGGAAATGGCCCTCAATACGAAAGCTGCAGCAAAAGCGGACGACGTGACCAAATCCATCAACTACGCGGACGTCACTGAGGACCTCAAAAAACTCGCGCTGACGGAGAGGAAAACCATTGAGCGGTTTGCGGAAGATGCCACGCAGCTGATCCTGAAGAAATACAAACCCAAGAATGTGACGATTACCGTCAAAAAGTTTTCCATTCCAGGGACGCGCCATGCTAGTCTCACACTCCTTCGTCCCTAGCCCCCTCGATGCCCTCAATCTTCATAGCCCTCGGCTCCAATATCGACCCCGAAAATAACCTCAAAGCGGCAGTCACAATGCTCCGCGACCGCCACGCCGGCCCCATCCGTTTCTCGTCGGTCTACCGGAGTTCCCCCCTGCACCACGAAGAACAGGACGATTTCCTCAACGCCATCGCGGCCTTCGATGCCGAGCTGAACCCCGAGGTGGTCTTCGACATGATGTCGCACATCGAATCGAAACTCGGGAAAGCTCCGCCGTTCCGCTTCGGCCCCCGGACCATCGACCTCGATCTCCTGCTCCACGGCTCCGACACCTATTCGAACCCCCTGATAATCCCCCACCCCCGCATGCACGAGCGACGCTTTGTGCTTGAACCGCTGACCGAGCTGCTCCATCCGCAGGAAAAGCACCCCACGTTGGGGAAGACCTGGGGGCAATTGCTGAAAAAGACGCTTGATCAGAAGATCGAACGGGTCAGGATTGTGCTGTAATTGGAGCACCTGCCGGGCATCCATGGCATACTGTCCGCCCATGGAATCCCTAATTGAGCAGCTGCTCAAAGCCATTGGCGAAGACCCCAAACGCCCTGGGCTGCGTGGCACGCCCCGGCGCGTGGAGGAAGGCTACGAATTCCTGACCTCGGGGTACGACCAGAAGATTGATGACATCGTGAACAAAGCATTGATGCCAGTGGATACCGACGGCATGGTGATCGTGAAGGACATCGAGATGTACTCCCTCTGCGAGCACCACCTGCTCCCCTTCTTCGGCAAAGTGCACGTCGGCTACATCCCGAAGAAGCATGTGATCGGCCTCAGCAAGATCCCGCGGATCGTTGATATGTTCTCACGGCGCCTGCAGGTGCAGGAGCGCTTGGGGCAGCAGATCTGCGACGCGCTGGAAGGCATCCTGAAGCCCAAAGGCATCGCCGTCGTCATCGAAGCCAGCCACCTCTGCATGATGATGCGCGGGGTGCAGAAGCAACACTCGACCGCGGTCACCAGCTGCGTGAAAGGGCTCTTTAAGAAAGACCCGAAGACGCGCGAGGAGTTTATGCAGCTCATCAGGTAGAGATCCCTCTCCTGCCGCAGCGGGAGAGGGGCAGGGGTGAGGGCATTAAACAGCCATCGCTTCATTCTGCAGTTGCTTCAAGCCATCAGCGCGCCGGGCAAGTTTCACGATGCGGTCTTCGTTACCGACATGGCTGAGCACATGCTCATACGTCTGCTTGTAGACCCTGGTGAGCGAGTCAAAGCTTTTGGGAGCCGCACGTTTCTGTTCAATGATGGCACCGGCCTCGGTCAATTGCGTGGACGTGACCTCGCCGCTCGTGGGGGCATCATCAAGGGTATTGGAAACAGGAGCATCCTCGACAGGTTGTGCGCCCGTAGCGATGCGATCCACTGTCTGGATCGCCTGTTGCGTATGCTCAAACTCATGGACGACTGCCCCTTTGGCGACATCCTTATCGACGACCGCCTCTGTACCCTGCATTTTTGCGGCATCGCCCGTCTGCGAGCCTTTTTCCCCAAGGCCAGCCTGCGCCAAAGTATCCCCGTCATGTTCTGTGTTTTCCATATCTTTTCCATTGAGGGCCGCCCGCAAGTCCTTCGCCCCTGCCTTGAGATGCTGCGCTACGTCCTCCGCCACCTTCCGCTGGTCGAACGACGTGTTCGTTTCATCCAGAACCCCATCGATGCCCTCACGGTTCTCTCCCCGCAACTCATCCAATGTATCCGTCACGCCCTGTTGTTTTTCTTGCGATGTGGCGGACTGGAGCTTCGCCGCTTTCTGTTCTAATTGCTCGGCAACCTGGTTGAAGGACTGCCCTTGGGTATCGGCAACGGTCTGCTGGTAAATGTCGTGCGCGAGAGAAAGGTTTTCCATATGCGCACAGTGTTGCACCTCTGGAGCGACAGGAATGACCTAACCATGGGGAAAAGCACTGTCCTCGAATTTTTGGCTTCCATTTGCGGTAAATAAGGCACCGATGATGTCACCGGACCCGCTCGTACGTGATAAACGAATAGTCGTAAGGATTCTTTTCATCTTTTTGACGATCCTCGCGCGAGACTTCCTTCCATTCATTCGGATCAATCGGCGGGAAGAACACATCGCCATCGAATTTCCCGTGAACACGCGTCATGTAGATGCGTTGCGTCATCGGCATCGCCTGCCGGTAGATCTCGCCACCGCCGAAAATGAACACTTCTCCTTCGTCTTTGACGGATTGCAGGGCCTCTTCGAGCGAATGTACGACCTCGCAGCCCGGATATTCCCCCTGCTGATGAGTGATGACGATGTTGCGCCGCCCCGGCAGCGCCCGCCCGATCGACTCATGCGTTTTGCGCCCCATGATTAAGGGATGGCCCATCGTGAGCGCCTTCATCCGCTGCATGTCCGCCGGCAAACTCCACAGCAACGCATTGTGTCCACCGATGACGTTGTGCTCATCTGCGGCGACGATCATCGAAATAATCATGAGTCCATCATAGCGTTGTCATCCTGAGTTGCGAAGGACGACAACGCTATGTCATGGTTCGCAAGCTCACCATGACATTACACGGCAATAGGAGCTTTAATGGCGGATTGCGGATCGTAATTCAGGATCTCAATATCCTCGTACTTGAACCAATCGATGGCTTTGACCGCGGGATTGAGCTTGAGTTGCGGGAGCGGCCGCGGCTCGCGTGTCAGCTGCTCCTTCGCCTGCTCCAGATGATTGAGGTAGAGGTGCACATCACCAAGCGTGTGGACGAATTCGCCGACCTGCAGATCGCACACCTGCGCGATCATGTGCGTGAGGAGCGAGTACGACGCGATGTTAAAGGGCACGCCGAGGAACGTATCGCCACTGCGTTGGTAGAGCTGGCAACTTAACGCGGGTCGAAGACCCGCGCTGGGTTGTGAAACATAGAACTGAAACAGTGTGTGGCACGGCGGCAGCGCCACCTGATCTGCCTCCTTTGGATTCCATCCCGTGATGATGTGACGCCTGCTGTCAGGATTGTTTTTGATGCCATCGATGAGGCGGGCGATCTGGTCCACGCCATTCTTTTGATAGGTACCATCGGGATTGCGCGTGGCGCCAAAGTTGCGCCACTGGTGTCCGTACACCGGCCCCAGATCCCCCTCCAGCCGACCGAACTTGGCCGTTTGCTCAGCCGTCGCCCATTCATCCCAGATCGTCACCTGTACTTCCTGCAGGGACTTCACGTTTGTATCGCCTTTCAGAAACCATAGGAGTTCCTGGAAGATCGCGCGCGTGGAGAGCTTCTTGGTCGTGAGCAACGGGAAACCCTCTTGCAGATTAAATCGCATCTGGTAGCCGAAGACGCTGAGCGTGCCCGTGCCCGTGCGGTCGTCTTTTTGGACGCCGTTCTCGAGGACGTGCCGGAGGAGGTTCAGGTATTGCTGCATGGGAAAGGAGTATAGCAAATCCTCGACGGTCATCCACGCAACCACCACAGACTTCCACCAAATTATGTATTCTTTTTCGTGACATCTTCATCACCTTGCAGTAAGACATCTAATTCATCTCGTATTTTTTGTGCCTGCATGTTTGGTTGCTGCAGTACCACATCAACGTACTCGGCATCCCCCATCACTCGCTGAATCTCGGTCTGCCCCGCTATCCCTCGAATGTCAGTAGGTAATTTTTCGAGTTGAGCAAGATCGTGCTGAGCAGCAATTTCAGCGTTCTCTAGTGCAGTTTTTTAGAGTGTTTAGTCATTGTTGATTGGGGAACTACAGTATTATACACTTAAAATAATTAGTTGTCCATCATCTCCCCGCATACCTCCAGGCCATTTCATCCCTCGATACGTCCGCCTCCGGCGGACTACCTGCCTGCCGGCAGGCAGGCTCGGGATTAAGCGGTCATGGCTTGGCTGCGAACCTCCATGCCATTTCAAAGATCTGCCGTTGGGTCTCCGCCACTTCCCTGCTCTCGATGATCACGCCGAACATTTGCGGTGAACTTGCGAAGGAGCAGATAGCCACTTTGGAATCGTAGATGTTGATCTCGTTGGTGAAATCGAAATCCTTCCCCGGGACCAGACGGATTTCGCGGAGCTTCTTGCGATCTTCCCCCTGAACCCTCTTACCGGTGGGCTCGTCGGGGGCGATGCCACGGAGGTGAATGCCCCGCCGCACGCGTTCCGCCACGTACTCCTCGTCATACGCCGGCCAGTATTCGCGCACAACGGCGGAGTTTGCGAAGTTGAGGATCTCTCCGTGCGCAGTGAGTGTTTCCTCATAGACGTGCCGCACGCCATCCCAGCCTTCAAAGAAGCGGACGCGCGGTTTGCGCTCTTTGGGTCCCTGCATCGACCGGAGTTCGGGGAGCCTGCGCTGCAGAGCATCAGCATTCTTGCGGGCATCCACGGCCAGGTACTCCGGCGAGATGGGCGAGTACCACTTGCCGCGGGTTTTTTTCACGAGCGTGAACCGTCCCTGCCGGACCATTTCCTCCAGAATGTTGTAGGCCGTGATGCGGTTGAAGCCGGTTTTCTTGGCATACTCCGAAGCAGGAGCAGACCCCAACTTGAGACCGGCATAGTAGAGGTGAGCCTGCGCATCGGTGAGGCCGACGGACGAGAGAATATGGATGAGATCGTTCGCCATACGTGAGGAGAAGAAGGCCGCAACGTGTAATCATGCTGAACATTGCAGCAACACGGCGGCCTTTCTGGCCGCAGAAATGGAAGATACAGCAGAAGCATCTGTTGTTCAAAATAATAACAGAAAAAACATTGTATTCATCAGGACGGTAGGAGTTCACGTACGGGCCCAGCATGCTGCGCTCGTACCCTCCATTCCCCCCTCCCCTATGAACCCCGTCGCCGGAACAATGGAAAAGGAATTGATGAAGATCCCCCGCCCGCACGCTGGGGAAGATCTCTCATTTACACCCACGATGAAGACCGCTGAGGATGTGATGGCATTTGCGAAGAAACATGAATGCACGGTGCTCGATCTCACATTCGTGGATGTTCCCGGCACGCTCCAACACACGAGCAAGCCGATCCATGAACTGGAGGATGTCTTGAAGTCCGCTGCGGGCTTCGACGGGAGTTCCATCCGCGGTTTCCGCCAGATTCAGGAAAGCGACATGTTGCTGGTTCCGGATCCCACCACCGCAATCCTCGATACCTTCAAGACTGAGCAGACGATCTCCGTCCTCTGCAACGTGAAGGACCCGATCACCGGCGAGTTCTACGATTCCAGCCCACGCACGGTCGCCATGCGCGCGATGGACTACCTAAAAGCCAGCAATGTCGCCGACAGCGGGTACTTTGGACCTGAAGCGGAGTTCTTCATCTTCGATTCGGTGAAGTACGATACGGGATCCAACCATGCCTCGTACGCAGTCGACTCCAACGAAGGCATCTGGAACACAGGAAAAAGTGAGGATGGTATGGGAGGAAACCTCGGCTACAAGATCCGCCACAAGGAAGGCTACTTCCCCACCTCCCCGATGGATACGCAGCAGGATCTGCGTTCAGCGATGGTCCGGGAGATGGAGCGCGCCGGTATCAAGATTGAGACGTTCCACCACGAAGTCGCCACCGCCGGCCAGGCGGAGATCGACATTGAGCGCGACGAACTCCTGACGATGGCCGACAAGTTGATCCGCTACAAGTACATCGTCCGCAACGTCGCCTACCGCTACGGGAAGACGGCGACGTTCATGCCGAAGCCCCTGTTGGGCGATAACGGCAGCGGGATGCACGTGCACATGAGTTTGTGGAAGGCCGGGCAGCCCCTCTTTGCGGGCAACGAGTACGCGGGCTTGAGCAAGATGGCGATCCACTACATCGCGGGACTCCTTCACCACGCACGCGCGCTCTGCGCACTCTGCAATCCGACGACCAACAGCTACAAGCGCCTGGTGCCGGGCTTCGAAGCTCCGGTGAATTTGATCTACTCCGCTCGCAACCGCAGTGCAGCTATCCGCATCCCGATGTACAGCAACAACCCAAAGGCGAAGCGCGTGGAATTCCGCATGCCAGACCCCGCCTGCAACCCGTACCTCGCTTTCTCCGCCCTGCTCCTTGCGGGCATGGACGGCATCGAGAAGGGCATGCTCCCCGGCGAGCACACTGACGGCAACCTGTACGACATGGCGCCCGAGAAGCTCGCGCAGATCAAACACGCGCCGGCTTCGCTGGGTGAGGCGCTGGACGCGCTCGAACAGGACCACGCCTTCCTGCTGAAGGGCGGCGTCTTCAGCAAAGCGTTCCTCGATAACTTCATCGCCTCCAAGCGCGTGGAGGTCGCCGACGAGGCCAAGCGCCCGACGGCCAGCGAGTTCTTCCGGTACTACGACGTTTAATTTTTCATTTTCCATTTTTCATTTTTCATTTCCTCTCTCCCCATGGAACTCACCCTCGACGTCCTCAAGAACAACCTGGATACCACTTGGGTGCTGCTGACCGGCTGCCTCGTCTTCTTTATGAACGCGGGTTTCGCCTGCATTGAGGCCGGCTTCTGTCGCGCGAAGAACCTCGTCCATGTGCTTGCGATGAATTACATCATCATCGCCTGCACCTCGATGGCTTTCTGGGCCTTCGGTTTCGGCATCATGTTCGGCAATGGCAACGGCTTCATCGGCATGACGGGATTCTTCCCAAACCTGCTCGACAAGTCGGCCTTCACTGTTCTCCAGGGTTCTGGCGTAGCCGTCTCCGCGCTCTTCTTCTTCCAAATGGTATTCGCCGACACTGCAGGCACGATCCTCTCCGGCGTCGTTGCAGAGCGGATGAAGTTCTCTGCCTATTTGTTGTTTGCAGCAATCATGGGTTCTGTCTTGTATCCCGTCACCGGCCACTGGATCTGGGGCGGCGGATGGTTGAGCGTGATGGGGTTCCATGATTTCGCCGGGTCGACCGTCGTCCATTCGATCGGTGGGTGGGTGGGTCTCACGGGAGCCTTGATGGTCGGCGCTCGCATGGGTAAGTACGACGAGCAGGGCAGGCCGCGAGCTATCCGTGCACATAACGCCGGCCTGATCGCCCTCGGCGGCTTCATCCTCTGGCTCGGCTGGTTCGGGTTCAACCCGGGCAGCACGCTGGCGGCGGACGGACGGTCTATCGGGTACATTTTCATGACGACGAACATGGCGGGAGCCGCCGGCACGTTTTCGACACTCTTCATGGCATGGCTCTACTCGCGGAAAATCGACTTCCATATGTGCATCAACGGCACACTCGCGGGTCTTGTGGCCATCACCGCCCCCTGCGACACCGTCTCGATCGCCGGCGCGGTCGGCATCGGAACAATTGCAGGCGTCCTGACATATTACACTGGATTCATGTTCGAACGAGCGCACATCGATGACCCCGTAGGCGCGCTCTCCGTCCACCTGGTGAACGGCATCTGGGGGACGATGGCCGTCGGTATCTTCGGCACGGCTGCAGGTTCCGTAGGACCGGTGACTGGCTTACTCTACGGCGGCGGATTTGCCCCCCTCGGCATCCAGTTGGTTGGCATTGCCGCGGTCGGTGCATACACGGTGGTGGGCTCACTCATCGTCTGGAGCGCCGTGAAGATGACGGTCGGTTTGCGCGTGTCGCCACTCGCCGAACTCGAAGGCCTTGATGAACACGACCACGGGTACCCGGGCTACATGATGGACGACGACCTCTCGGATTTCGCCCCGCTCCCGGCAAGTGATTACATGATGCCCTCCAAAGTTCCTGCATTCGCGGAGAAGCAGCTGCTGGCAAAGAAATAGAACCGACAACATATGCCCGACCGAAGACCCCTCGCGACTGCGGGGGTTTTCTTTATCCCCCGAACGTGTACGCATATCCCTCGACACCCTTGCCGTGGATCTTCAACGTGACCTCGTGCTGCCGTAGTCACCGGCGCGGCTATTGAGCAAGATCCCCTCTCCCCATCACGAGAGATGACGGACATGTCTTCTTAAACACACACTTCCCACACTGCCTGTTCCTCGCCGTGCAGGTTGTCCGCCCGTGCATGATGAGGAGCGTATGGAATAACCCCCACTTCTCGCGTGGCGTCTGGCGCATCAGATCCAGCTCGATCTTGTCCTGGCTGTTCGCTGTGGTGAGACCGAGACGTTTGCTGACCCGCCACACATGCGTGTCCACAGCGATCCCCTCCTGCTGTTTGAAAGCGGCATAGAGGACGACTGTGGCCGTCTTCCGACCGACACCGGGAAGCGTGAGGAGTTCCTCCATCGTCTGTGGCACTTCCCCACCGAATTTCTCCAGAAGGATGTTGCACGTTGCGCGGATGTACTTCGCCTTATTGTTGTAGTGCCCGCAGGTGAAGATGTCCTTCTTAAGCTCCTCTTCCGGGACCGCGACGACGTCCGCGGGACCGGGATACTTCTTGAAGAGCGCCGGGGTGACCAGGTTTACACGCTTGTCGGTGCACTGCGCGCTCAAAATAGTCGCGACGAGCAGATGGAACGGCGAATCGAAATCGAGGAACGTCCGCGGGGGCGTATGAAGTTTTTCGAGCGTCCGGAGGACAGGAGAAGCGGTAAGCATGGGAAACCATTTTACCATTCCACCATTTCCCCTACCCATCAACCTCCTCTATATTCCCCCGGTGCCCGCTCTCCCTCCCCTCACCATTTTTGACGTCGAGACGACGGGGCTAGACCCAAACCGTGGCCACCGGATCATCGAAATCGCTGGTGTGAGACTCGAAAATGGCATCATTCAAAGCGACTCTGCGTTTGTGACATTTGTGAATCCCGAGCGGGAGATTCCGTGGGAGGCGCGGCAGGTGAACAAGATCAGCGATGAGGACGTGAAGGCCGCACCGACGATCGACGCGGTACTGCCGCAGTTTTTGGAGTTCGCCAAAGGATCGATCCTCGTCGCGCACAACGCCAGCTTTGACATGGGGTTCCTGGAGAGCGAGAAGCAGTACTGTTGGGGATACACCGACCTCCCCGAATGCCTCTGCACCATGATGCTGAGCCGCAGTCTGTACCCGAGCGAGTTCCGCCATTCGCTCGACGTTCTCTGCAAACGCTTTAGCCTCGAGATGCCGACCGACCGCCACCGCGCACTGGCGGACGTGGTCCTGACAGGACAGGCGCTCTTGAAGATGCTGGAGAAGACCCAGAGCTTTGAGGACCTCAAGAAGCGGGCAGGCATTAAAGCACTAAGCACTAAACTCTAAACAATCTCCAATTTCCATTTTGAAGGATAAATCATGTTTAGAATTTAGGGTTTAGGATTTAGAATTGTCCCATGGCAATCCTCCCCATCGTCATTGGCCCCGATAATCCGATTCTTCGGAAAAAGACGAAGCGCATGGCGACGGTGACGAAGGCGGTGAAGCAATTGGTGAAGGACATGGTCGAAACCATGCATGAGGCGAATGGGGTCGGGCTGGCTGCGCCACAGGTAGCGCGCACCGAGCGCGTCTGCATCGCCGTGATCGGCGGCAAGATCGTTCCACTGATCAATCCCACGATCACATCACGCAGCAAAGAAACAGACATCGACCAGGAGGGTTGCCTCAGCCTCCCGAACGTCTGGCTGAACGTCGTCCGTCCCGTGGGGATCACCCTAACGTTCCTGGACTTGAAGGGAAAGCGCCAGGAACGCAAACTCGTGGGGTTCGATGCGCGCGTGGTGCAGCACGAAGTGGATCATCTGGAGGGTGTATTGATTGTGGACTATCCGCAGATGTAAGGGTGGCTGAACAACATGATGCGGACACATATGATGGAAAATGACCGAAAATCAGAGATCGCAGAATCGCAATTATTGCCTGTAAAAAGCCAGATCTTTCATGATAACTGGCATCAAGGAACAATTTTATTGATCGAAGGGACGAATGTCCTACAGTAACGTCATGAATGAGAATATCAGCAGAGAAGCGAACGAGCCGACACTTCATGAAATCGTCGTACCACTGAATGCGCCCCAGCAGAAGATAACCGACTACACATTCCCGCCGCTGACGACGAATGAGATGTGGACGGAAGAAGTGCGGATTAAACTTACCGAAGCATTCGGATCCGTGCACAAAATCGGCGAAGGGGCGGAGCATATCGTGTACGTGAGCGAGCGCGATGCTTCCAGCGTACTGAAGGTCCCCGTCAAACCACTGCTGTTCGAGGAAGCTGAGCCGCGCATTCTGAAACAGAGACGGAGATATCATCAAAATCTGCGACGATTTTTTCCCGCCGAATGGATCATATCGCAAGAATGCAATCCGTTTCCGATTGGGAAAATTCAGGGACGGGAGCAGTTCACCATCCTGGAAACACAACCGTTGTATGTTCCCGATCCGGACGACATCATGCTGTCCTACGGTTGTGCCGAAAAAATCTCCCCGGCTCCGGAACATTTCGCCAATAGAAGGACACTCTACGAAAAAGTGAATCGGGTCCTGATCGGCGGGGACAGCTCGATATCGTACGACCGTGAAGAACTCCTTGCCCTGAATCCCAGTACACATCTCAAAGATTTTTTTGCGCGGATGGACGAAGACAGGCATTTCCGCACAGGCTTCAATGATGAATCCATTGTGCGTCTGTATAGCCTTGCCATAGAGTGTGAGACCATCACCGATGGCATGGCTCCCTTTAATATCCATGTGAATGGAAATGGCCATCTGAAGCTGATTGATCCCATGCCTCCGGGGCCGGAATTTCTCCTGAAAAAAGCACATTTCGCACTGCAAAGACTTGCTCGGGGGAAACCGTTGAAACAGGGAAATTATGGCAATCCGTCAAAGACCAGTGATGAGGTGAATTTCGCGAATGTCGCAAATTTCATCCGATTTATGAATGCTGTCCTCATGGAAAACGGCAAAGCCTGTATTCGCATGGCTCCCGCTTCTGCGGTCGACTATGGTGATTTATTTGATAAATACCGGGAGGCATTCGCCCGAAGCGTGGATACGGTGATGGTTGCCTAGCGTCCACAATGCCACTAATTGCGCTCATGGACACGAAACTATAGCATTTTGCCATGGTCGAACTTGAAGCCATCATCGGCCTGGAGGTCCACGCCCAGATGAACACGAAGACCAAGATGTTCTGCGGGTGCGACAATGACGCGTTTGGGAAGGAACCCAACACGACCGTGTGCGAAATCTGCATGGGACACCCCGGGACGCTTCCGGTGCCCAATCGCGAGGCGATCATCAAAGCAGTGAATATGTCACTCGCACTGAAGTGCACAGTAAACCCCCAGAACCACTTCGACCGGAAGCACTACTTTTACCCAGACCTCCCATCAGGCTTCCAAATTTCCCAGTATGACTTTCCACTCGCGTCGAAGGGAGAGGTTGAATACGACCTCCGCCCTTCTCCTGCTGCAGCGGGAGAAGGTGGTGCCGGAGCACCGGATGAGGGCATAAAAAAATGCGGGATCACCCGCCTCCACATGGAGAACGACGCCGGCAAACTGACGCACAGAGGATCGGTGACCCTCTGCGACTACAACCGTGCGGGGACGCCGCTGATGGAGATCGTGACTGAACCTGACCTGAGATCATCGGATGAAGCTGTCGCGTTTGCCGAGGAACTCCGGCGGATGCTGATTTCGGTGAACGCCTCCGAGGCCGACATGTTCAAGGGCATGATGCGGTTTGACGCGTCGATCTCCCTGCGCGAGAAAGGGACGAAGAAGTTGAACCCACGCAGTGAGATTAAGAACCTGAATTCGTTCAAGGCGCTCGAGCGCGCGCTCACCTACGAGGAAGCGCGGCTGCGCAAAACGTGGGAAGAGACGGGCGGCCCCCTGCCGCGCGATATCACCGTCGGGTGGCAGGATGACGAGGGCAAGACCCGCCTGCTCCGCGACAAGGAGAACGCCGGCGATTACCGGTACTTCCCGGAGCCCGATATTCCGCCGCTGGAGATGGACGAAAAGATGGTCTCGAAGATCAAGAGTGAGCTCCCGGTATCTCCACGGCAAAAGAAGAAGGAATACCTGGGTATGGGGCTGACCGATGCCGAAGCTGCCACACTGATTGATCAGACCGAACTCCGGTCCTTATTCGATGTAGTTCTGACGAAGACCAAGGACGCTAAGCGCGCTTCCAGTCTGGTTCTGACACAATTGATCGGTTTCCTGAACGCGCACGGGAAGACATCTGCAGAAGCCCCTTCAGCAGAAGCAATGCTCGAACTCGTCACCGCCATCGACGCCGGCCAGATCTCGGGCAACGCGGGCAAGGCCGTGCTGGAGGCGATGGTCACGACGGGGAAGCCGCCCAAGGACATCATCGCCGCCG
Source organism: Candidatus Peribacteria bacterium (assembly GCA_009691305.1). Taxonomy (GTDB): domain Bacteria; phylum Patescibacteriota; class Gracilibacteria; order Peribacterales; family Peribacteraceae; genus JABFSS01. Next base: position 17,887 of record SICS01000015.1, read on the forward strand.
AAGGCATGGGTCAGATCTCCGATGAAGCGAAGATTGAAGAGTTGGTGAAGGAAGCGATCGAGAAGAACCCCAAAGCTATTGAGGATTATAAGAAAGGCAAGGAATCGGCGCTAGGAGCGATTGTAGGCTATGTGATGAAGATGACCAAGGGCCAGGCCAACCCGGGCAAGGTGAACGCAATTCTGATGAAACAGCTTTAGGAGCGGGCGTTCGGCCCGCGGGATGTCCTGGTGCTCCCCCCTGTTCCACACCCCTATGGAACTGTTTTCTTGGCTTTAATAAAAGGAAAAATTGATATCCGAAAAAGTATTTTGGAAAAGGAGCGGGCGTTCGGCCCGCGGCCAGTTCAGGATTCTTCCATGTTTCAACGCCACCCCATCCAGAACGATTCCATGATGTTTGTCACCACAAACACTGAGGATAAGCGCAAGGTATTTGCCCATCCGGCGCATGCCCGCGAAGCGATTGATACCCTGTATCGGACACAGGAACAGCATCCATTTTTACTCTATGGGTTTGTCATCATGCCGGACCATTGCCATTTTCTTGTGAAGCCAATCTCTCCTGTGAAAATTTCCACAATCATGCGCGTCTATAAATACGGAGTCAGTACGAATATCGGAGTAGGTCCGATCTGGCAATCGCGATTCCATCTGAAAATTGTGGAAGAAGTGGAGACCGTATTGCATTACATCCATGCTAATCCAGTGCGGGCGAACCTTTCAGGATCTCCACAGGAATACCCCTGGTCTTCGGCATCGGGAAAATGGGAGGTGAGTGAGTGGGGGTGCTTGTAAAACTTGTTTGGAAAACGCGGGCCGAACGCCCGCTCCCATGAAATAAATGCACTACCCTGCTCCTAATTTCAAAACCTTACGCCCTCTCCTTATACTCCCCCGTTTCCGTGTTCACGATGACCTTGTCGCCCTCGTTGATGAAGAGCGGCACGTTGATGGAGAGGCCAGTGTCCATTTGCGCGGGCTTGGAACCGCCGGTGGCGGTGTCGCCTTTCACGCCCGGGATCGTTTCTTTGACGGTAAGCGCGACGGTGGAGGGCAGCTTGATGCTGATCGGCTTCTCGCCGTACATGAGCGCGTCGACTTCGAGCCCGTCTGTAAGGTAACCGACAAGGTCCTCGATATCGTCCTTCTGCAGAGCGAACTGGTCGTACGTTTCCAGATCCATGAACGTGCACGAGTCGTTGTCGCCATACAGAAATTGCACATGCTTGTACCCAACGTCGGCCTGCTCGATTCTCTCGCTCCCCTGGAAGTTACGCGCCATGATCACGCCTGTCTGGAGGTTCTTCAGTTTGCACTGCATGTTCGCCTTGCTCTGGCTCTTGCGACCGAACTGCGAGCTCATCACCAGGTACGGCTGGCCGTCGATACTAACGGCGCGTCCGGGTTTCAGGTCGGTGATGGAGTACATTGCCATAGAAACTAGGAGAAATGGGTGAGGAGAATAGCAGATGGTGACGGAAATTCCAGGGTCCAGGATCCAGAAACCAAGTAAGAGGAGGCATCAAGAAAGAGGAAACCTTGTTCCTGCACTTTTTTCCTCTGTTTACTTGGCTTTTGGTGCCTGGCATTTGGTTCCTCTCCTACTGCGCCACTCCCCCACTGGCCGTCGCAACCTTCTTCTCCACTTCTTTCTGCAGTAATTGGATCTCCCGCATCACCCGCTGCGACAACCCGTTGCGGGGCAGGACGGAGGAGAGTTCGCGCAAGATGCTGCCGCGATCGGGGTAGCGGACGAGGAGGACGAGCTGGTCGTCCAGCACGGAATACTGCGCCTTCTTTTTGCTGAAGAGGAAGATGCGTCCGCGGATCTCCTGCGCCTTGGCCGTCACCTGCTCGGGCTTCATGGGATGCAGGAACCCCGTGCGCGCCGGGTGTTCGGGGACGATGAGGTCTTTGGGCGGCACGCCCAGGCTGAGGCTGGTGCCAACCGTGGGTCCGTCGACGACCGCTTCCACCTGCTGGACGACGGCCTTGGCCTCGGCACGGACGTCTGCGGAGACGAGCGAGAGGGCGCCCGTCGTGTTGAGGGAGGCGATAGATTCGGTCAGCTCGGAGAGCTTCTGCTTCGCGAGTTCCATATCACCTTCCGACGCCTGGCGCTTTACCGCGTAGAGTTCATCGAGCAGTGCCTCACCCCCCACGTCCGGCAGGACCATTTTGTCGCCGGGGAGGGATGCGATCGTGTCGTCGACCGCCTGTTTGAGCGCGTAACTGGGGTCGCCGGGGAGCGCTGCGCCGACGGTCGCCGAACCGGCGTCCACGACTTCGCTCTGGAGCAGCGACTGCACCACTTCGCTTCCGCCCGAACCGCTGGCGACCTGGAGCACAGTCTCCTTATATTGCTGGAGGGCGTTCTGGACGTCCGCGGGGCGGCCTTCCGGAAGCAGTGCTGCCGCTTCGTTGAGGCGGGTGTTGGCCTGCGTGATGAGCTTGCGCGTCCGCTCCTCCTCACTGAGGGAGAAGAGCACGTCCACGCTCTCGGCAAGGCGCTTCACGCGGTAGAAGGTGGTGCCGGGGAGGATGCCCGCGCTGGCGGCAAGGCGCTCCTGCTGGAGCTGCGCGATCTCGCGCTGGTGGGCGGCGTCACGCGTCAGGTTGGCCGCGACCCAGGCGTCCCGGAACACGCTGGGATCCATGGCCGTGCCGACAAGATTATCGCTGTTAAAGAGCACCACCTGCTCACCCGTCACAAGGGAGAGTTGGTGGCCGTGACGCGAGACGATGGCGCTGCGGTCAAAGACGCGCACCACCACCTCATCGCCCGACTGCCGGATGGAAACGCTGCCTTCGTGGATGACGATGCGCCCCTGCGCGGTGATGACGGTGATGCCGCGAACATTCTTGGGGACGAAACCCCGCACCCACATCTCGCCGTCCTCCAGCGCCACGGTGGTCTCCTGCGATGAAGATTCGGGCCGGTTGGAGAGGTCGAGGATCTGGCCGCGGGTGTTCTCGGCGAAACGGAACACGGCGTCATCGTGGATGGTAACGGTCGCCTGCCCCTCCTGCGTCTGCAGGCGCATGGGCGAGTTGAGCGTGACCTCACCGGTCATCGGCTGCCACAAGGAGCCGATGAGAACCTCCACGTTCCCGCGCGTCGGGAAGAGCGTGACGGATGAGCTGGCGATGGAAGCGGGCGCCAAAAAGAGGAACGGGCTGACACGCACGGCGATGAGCAGCACGGCGAATGCGGCAACCCATTTGACGGGGCGCGACACGGCGGCGTGCGCGTAGGCGGGTTCGAGACGGAGTGAGAGACGATTCCACAGTGCCGAGGAGGCGCTCTCCGTCGGCGTGATTGAGCCGCGCAGGCGTTCCCAGAGGGAGAGGTGGCGGATAGGATCGACCGACCCGAGGATTGCGGACCAGAGGCGTGCCGCCAGGCCGGGTGCCGGCTGCAGCGACTCGCGGACTTGATTGAGCATGTGCGCAGCGCGCATCTCGGATCGCAGCATTGCCCGGACACGGTCCTGCGCTCCCGCCTTCGGCGTAATGCGTGCGCGGACGCTCCGGAGCAATCGCTCGGAGGAGGCTGCCGATGGCGAGGAATTATCGTGCTTCATGGTCGTGGTCTGTCGGCTGTAAAAACGAGGAATTCAGGCTTCTGTTACACATTTTTCCTACGATTCGGTGGATCGATCATTGATATCGGGTGGTAACAGCGATTCTAGCTTCCGGAGCGCGCGGAATTTGAGAATCCGCACCCCCCCCTCGGTCATTTTGAGGACACGTGCGACCTCGTGGTGGGGCAGCTCGGCGATGTAGGAAAGCACGAGGATTTCCCGGTACCGTCGAGGGAGCTTGTCCATCGCCTCACGCACGGTCCGCAGCACGTCCCGGGTCCGCGTCTGCGCGTCGGCGCGGTTGAGCATGTCGGGGTCGACGAGGTCTTCGGTGATCTCTTCGAAGTCACGGTCGCGGCGGTACGTGTCGATCACGGTGTGGCGCGCGATGCGGAAGAGCCACGCACCGAACGGGATCCCCTTCTGCACTTTGTACTGGTGCAATTTCTCCCACGCTTTCACGAAGATGTCGGCGACCACGTCTTCCGCAACGTCGGACGGGAGACGGAACGCGGTGTAGCGGTAGATCGGCAAAAAGAATTGTGAGTAGAGCACTTCAAACGCTCCAGTGTCCCCATCCTGCGCGCGTACGACGAGCCGTTGGAGGTCCTTCTCCGGCAGTTGCTGCTGAATCATGAGAGCACCCAGTGTAGCCGATTCTTTGCGGGACTGCTGTGGTTTTATCTCCGATTCCTGCTCGTCTTCCTGTTCGTCGATGCGGGGAAAAACCGGCGAGACTTCCGAAGAAGCCGGACTCTTTCGAACCTTCTCGAGCGCGCTGTGACGGTGGATACTCTGAACCATCCCGTGGAGCACTATACCACTGGGAGAGGGGTCATTCCCATTCAATGGTACCGGGCGGTTTGTTCGTCAGGTCAAGAAAAATGGTATCAATCCCTGGCAGTGTCAGGATACGCTTGGTGATCTTTGTGAGGACGCCCTCATCGAGGATGAACGCATTGGCTGTCATCGCGTCGGTGGAGGAGATGGGGCGCAGGACGATGGACTCGTTCCCTTTCTTGGCACCGAACGGCAGCAGGACGACGGGGAACTGCCAGATGTCCGAGTAGAGGTCGGCCGAGCGCACCTCGTCGCTCACGATCGCATCGGCCTCGCGCAGGAGGTCGGCTCGGTCGCGCGTGATCGATGCCGGCGAGACGTGGAATTCCTGCGGATGGTCATGCGACGTGCAGAGGAGAACGCGGTTGATGTCCTTATTACTGTTCGGGATGGATGTCGCGAGCGCCTTCTGTTCAGACGTGACGGTACATGGATGATGAGAGAACAGCGCAATTGCGTGACGATATGTCCGACCATCACCTTGAACTCCCACTGAGCGGATTGGAAGAACAACGTGAGGTACAGAAATGTTTTCGTCATTTTTCACTTTTAATTTTTCACTTTTCATTTGCTCGTCGCTCATTTGAATACACAAGATTCTCACTCCAAGCCCCGGCCCCGGAAACGGATGTCGCCACACGAGGTCGTGCGGCAGCCCAAGTTCCTCGCCGAGTATCCGGACTTCATCCTTATAGAGTTCCTTGAGCGGCTCAATGACGAGTCCTTTCTCGATCATCTTCTGGATCGCATCGACGCGGTTGTGGTGCGTCTTGATATGGTCGGCGTGTTTGGTGCCGCCGGTCTCGATCGTGTCCGGATAGATCGTCCCCTGCCCCAATAACCATCCCGAGCCCGGACCCGAGCCCGACAATCCCATCCGCGCGGCGACCCGGGCTTGCACGTCGAGGAACGTCTTGCCGATGATCTTCCGCTTCTCTTCGGGATCGACAATGCCCTCCAGATTCTTGAAGAACTCGTCCGATGCATCTTCCACGTGGAGGTTGGTGATCTTGAGCGGCCTGAACGCGGACTCGATCTGCTTGATCTCCCCTTTGCGCATCAATCCCGTATCGACGAGGAGGCCTTGCACACGCTCGGCGCCGAGAACTTTGTTAAGCAGCGTGAATGCGACAGTGGAATCAACACCTCCAGATACCAACATGAATACCTTCCTATCACCGACCTCCTTCTTGATCTCGGCACCCACTTGATCGGCGTACGACGTGATGCCCCACGGGGCCGGTGCGCAGATCCCGACGAACTTCTTGAGGATATCCATGCCATGCTCCGTGTGCGTGACCTCGATGTGGAACTGCACACCGTAGATGTTCCGGCTTTCATCGGCCATGGCCGCAAATTGGCAGACCTTTGACGACGCGGTCGTCACAAATCCTTTCGGCAACGCGCTGACTTCGTCCCCGTGCGACATCCAGACGGTGAATTGTTTTGGGAGGCCTTGGAAAATCGCGGGCTCACCCGTCCGCTCGATCATCGTGTGCCCATATTCCTTCGTTTTTCCCGGACTGACCTTGCCGCCCATCGTCTGTGCCAACCACTGGTGGCCGTAGCAGAGGCCGAGGATGGGAATGCCGAGCTCGAGGATCTTGGGGTCCGCCTGTGGGCTCCCCTGTTCGTACACGCTCTGCGGCCCACCAGAGAGGATAATGCCCGCGGCGCCTTTGAGTTCCTTTGCAGATGTCTCCGCCACGCGGATCTCCGAATACGCCCCCATCCGTCGCACGCGGCTGGCGATCAAATGCGCGTACTGCCCCCCGAAGTCGAGGATGACGATGGAACCGGGGTGAACCATAGGTGGAGTGTATTGCCCGTGATGTCACAAGGAAAGTACTGCTGCCACCATCAGCCACGCCGTATACGCCGCAGCAGCATCTTCCCACGCGTGGAGGAAGAGAGCGGCGATGCTGATGCTCAGGAAAAGGAGGAACGCGACCTCGCTCTTCCGCAAACGCCAGAGGACAAGAGCGGTGAGAGCGAGAGAGAGGAGCATGCCCGGCAGGCCGAGTTCGACGCCCAGCTGGAGGTACCAGTTCTCCGGAAGGAGCGCACAGTCACACCGGTGCTCGGTCGGTTGCACCTGGGTCGGCCCGACAAAGACGCACAGTTGCGGGGAGTTCTTCGCCCATGATGCGTCTGCCCCGCGTTCCAGATAAACGCACGGCTCATGCGTCCGGTTGGCCGCTGGGCCCGCCGCGCCCAAGCCGAAGCCGAGCGGATAGCGGACCATTTCATGGATGGCGCGGAGAGGGCGGGCGATGTGCTCACGCGTCGAGGTCGCGCGGAGGAAGATCTGCGGGGCGATCAGCGAAGCCGCAACACCCGCGATCGCTGCGAGCGAGACGATGCCGATGAACGCATCGCGGAATACTTTCTTGGGCAAGGCACGCGAACCCGCGAAGGAGACGATCACGAACGTCCCGATCCACGCAGAGCGAGAGAAGGTCAGCATCAACGCGACGAGCAGCAGGATGCCGAGCGCCACCATCATCTTGGACGATCGGCTCCGGAGCCGCTTGAGATGAAAGACCCGCGTGGCGAGGATGCTGAAGGGGATGAGCAGCCAGATGCCCATCTGGTTCGGGCCGCTGAAGGTCGATTGGATGCGGCGGATGCCGCTGCCGCTGATCTGCTGGAACGCCGCGAGCGGACCATTGGGGAGATACAAGGAGTGCGCGTCGGAGTAACCGAGCAGGCGGAAGTACCCTTTGGGGGCGAGGATCGTCAGGAGGCCGTAGAGCGCAACGATCCCTGCGACAGCCAGCAGCACGTCTTCGACGTGCGTCCGGAAACGTATCGACCATGGGACCCTGCGAAGGATCAGGAACGCGATAAGCGGGATGAAGTCGTACTTGAACCCAAGCACGAAGCCCGTCGTCGTCATCCAGGGGCGGTAGAGGAAGAGCACGACCGCGATGCCGAGCAGTGCGACGATGAGCCCGTCGAAGAGGTCGATCGAGAACGGGCTCGGTACTCGGGCTCGGGCTCGGTCAAACAAAGGATGGAGTACTTCGACCAAGGCGAGAAAGAGGATGAGTCCCAGCAGCATCTCCTTCCACAGCGCCAGCGCCTGCATCGGCGCATGGCCGGGACCGAGCAAAACCCTCGTCCCCAGCGTCACGAAGAGCGCATGGAACGGGAGGAGCGCGATCAAGATCAGCGTCAGTGATTCACGAAGTCGCTGGAGCATTGACGATAGGATAGCAGTAACCGATGTCATGCCGAGTAGCCGATTGCGGAGCGATCGGCGTAACGAGGCATCCCTCGTTACGCTCGTGACTCCGTCACGAGCTACTCGGGATGACATATGCGCTCACATCTTCAACCTCTCCTCCTCCGTCCGGAAGGGATTGCCCTGGGCGAGGACCTTCTCAACCGCGTCGATGCACTTCTTGCTGACGTCCTTTCCATAGATCTTCGGCGCTTTGCGCATAGCCTTGTTGTCCCACGCGAACTCGATGATCTTCTTGATAATGCTGCTGTCGACCGGCGGCGCAATGATGTTGCTGCCGCAGAGGATCGACTCACTGCGGTCGGAGCCGAAGCGCAGCGTGACGCACGGGATGCCCATCGCGTTCATCTCCTCCTGCATGGAGCCGGAATCCGTCGCGCAGACGGCGGCCTTGCTCATGGCGGCGATCACATCCACGTACTCCGCCCACACGGGGGAATAGACGAAATTCGGATGCGCCTTCGCCATCGCTTTGACCTCCTCTTTGAGCCCGAACCGCTCGAACGCCATCTCTGTCTGGATCATCGAAATGAGTAGGACCTTCCTCCCCTCCTCTACCAGCGCCTTCATCGCGCCGTAGATCGCGCGGAATCGCTTCTCGCTCAGGCAGTTTTCGCGACGGTGAATGCAGAAGCGCACAAAGTCACCGTCTTTCAGGGACGGATGCCGATCGAAGACCGTGGACTGATCGATGCGCCCCATCGCCTCCATCGTCGCATCTACCACCGAATTACCAACGACGAAGATCCGGTCATCCGGGAACCCTTCACTAAGCATGAATTCGCGATCGAGTTCGACAGGTGCGAGATGAATACCCGTTGCGGCTTCTGAACACCGCGTGTTGAACTGCTCCGGATACGGCTCGAGTGATCCGCGTTCCCAATTCTTCCGGTCTTGAAGGAACGCATACCACGCGGAGACATCAAACTCCCCTCTCCCGCGCACGGGGGAGGGGCCGGGGGTGGGGGTTTTGAACGAAGCGAACTCCGGCGTCAGCGTCCTTATCCCCGCCTCGACATGAACTGATGCAAACCCGTGGCAGTACCCCGCATTGCTCGCCGCCATCGCCGTGGTCGTATCGCCATGCACATACGGGACAACGACCTTCCCACGGTTCTTCAGCTCATCTATCACGTACCCCAGCCGCCCGATGATCTGGCTGACGACTTCGTACATCGACCCGCGCACGTTCAAGTTAAAATCCGGCTGCACGCCGAACTCCTTCAGCATCCCGCCGCTCAAGTTCTCATCGTAATGCTGCCCCGTGTGCCCAAGGACCACACAGTGCCCGCGCTTCTGCAGCTCCTTATAGAGGGGAACCTGCTTGATGATATCGGGCTTGGTCGCGATCATGATCAGGTGCACATGTTTCCCCTTATGCGACCCCACCTCATCGAAAAATGCCGGTGTGCGGTACGTTATTTCCTCTATGTCTACACAATACTTGTTTAGAGGGGTGAAGGAAAGTAGACCCTACACCCTCCCCTCTTGCACATTCGACTCCGTCTGCGACGCGCCTTTGGTGACGATGCCAGGGACCTGGCGCACTTCGCGCTGCACGAGCTTCTCTTTGTCGAACGTGTAAATGTACGGCGTGCAGAGGCCGACTTCCATCGTGGCCGCCGTCTCATCATCTACGTTGTCGAACATCTTGAGGATGGGACGCATGCTGTTGCCCGATGCGGAGATGATGATGGTCTTCCCTTCATACACCTGCGGCAGGATGGTCCATCGGACGTACGGCAGGACGCGGTAACCGACATCTTCAATGCTCTCTCCATTGGGAGGACGCGTCGTGTAGCTGCGGCGCCAGAGGGTGACTTGTTCCTGGCCGTACTTGGTGGCCGTCTCAGCTTTGTTGAGCCCCTGGAGGTCGCCATAGTAGCGTTCGTTGAGTGCGGAGTCCTTGATCAGGGGAACTTGTGACTGCCCGAGAGTGCTCAGAATGATCTCCAACGTCTCCGTCGCACGCTGAAGATGCGACGTGTAGGCCACATCGAAATGGAATTCTTTGAGCGAACCAGCCGCAGTCTTGGCATCAGCGCGGCCCCGATCGGTCAGGGGCACATCGGACCATCCCGTGAAGCGGTTTTCAAGATTCCACTGAGATTGCCCATGCCTGATAAGAATCAACGTCCCCATGCCTCAATTATAGCTGAAACTGGCGAAAACTGCCAGAATTTGCTATACTGTGGCTAACAAACATGCACATCGCCCACCTCGACTTCCGATTCGTTTCGCGCTTTCGATACACGCACACCATCCTGTGGGCACTGCTCCTGTCGTCCCTGATCGTGGGGACCGCGGCCACCATCGCCCGAGCGACGGTCAAACTGCGCGGCGCACTCACCGATGACGACGGAAGCATCGCCGTGATGATGCTGCTTCCCGATGAAGGCATCACCGACGTGGAGCTGATCAAGGCAGGTCCCGAGACGCAAGAATTCCTCGTGGAAACGAAAGAGGGGCCCAAGCTCATACGTCTCAAGCATTCTTCGACAAGCTCAGGACAGGCTACGTGGTTTGTGCAGGACACGATTCCCCTCCG
>SICS01000016.1 GCA_009691305.1 Candidatus Peribacteria bacterium
CACTACCGAGGACCAGTTTCGCGCCCGCATGTCGGCAGAGCGCTTCAGCAGTCTCCCGCGCATGGTAGCGCGGTGTCTGTTCGTTCTTGTAGGTCCACTCATGCTCTTCGTCGATGATGATGAGCCCAAGCTGGTGGAGTGGAGCGAAGAGCGCACTGCGCGACCCGATCACAAGGCTCACCTCGCCACGGTGGATGCGCTTCCACTCTTCTTTGCGCTGTCCCGGCTTCAGGCGGCTGTGGAGAACGGCGATGCGGTCGCGCGGCAAGAGTTGTTCAAAGCGGTCGATCACGTTCTCGGTCAGCAAGATCTCGGGGACAAGAAGGATCGCCTGTTTTCCGTTCTTCACGACGTCGGTGATCAGCGAGGCGTAGATCTCGGTCTTGCCGCTGGAAGTGATGCCGAAGAGGAGTGTGGGTCGGGGGTCTGCTTTGATTGCCGCGTAAACGTCCTGCTGCGCGGGGGTGAGGGTGAAATGGTTCGTGACGATGGGGCTAGGGATAGGGCTGGGGCTAGGGGATCGTTGTTTTTCTTCTTGAAGAAATTTCTGCTCCACCAATCTTTTCAGGACTGCCGCGCTTGCCCCTGTGTGCTGCATGATCTCGGCTCGCGACATCCAATCATTTCCATTCAAATATTCCACGACCGCAAGCGCCTTTTTCCCGCGCGGCAGATCACCTTTGGCTTTGCGGTACATCATGATTTCTGCTGGCAGCAGCCGCGACCAAGGCGGTGCCGGAAGCCAGACTTGGAGAGCCTGTCGGAGTGAACAGCAGTAATAGTCGCTCATCCACCGGACGGTCTTGATCTGTGCTTCACTCAGGAGAGGGGAGTCACCGAGGACTTCTTTGATCGTCCGCAGGTCGAATTCTGTCTGGAGTTTCTTCTCCATCACTTCGATGACAATTCCTTCGACGATCCCCTTCCGTAGCGGTACGCGAACGGCAGAGCCGGGTTTGATGTCATGCTGAGCTTGCGAAGCGTCAGTTTCATACGTCAAGCCCTTGCCGATGGCTCCCGAGCGCGATGATGTGACGACCGTGAGGAACATAGGCGATAGCGTACACCTTTCTGCTATAGCAGCGGCCGTTCCCGGCCGCGGCATGTTTCTGATATCTGTGCCCGCGAAGGGGCGCTTCTAGATCCTAACGCTCGGCGCAGACCGTACTTTCTTTCTCATCTGTTCCATTCGTTGGCGGACCTCCCCCTCAAACCCCCTCTCTGTCGGCTCATAGAAGCTCTGTGGCTGCACACCGACGGGGAAATAGTTCGCTTCGACCACCGCGCCGGGATGATTGTGCGGGTACTGGTAATCGACCCCATAGCCCTGCTGCTTCATGCCTTTCACCGGCGCATTCCTCAAATGATTCGGGACTTCGAGAGCGGGGGAGTCATGAATAGCTTTCTTTGCCGCGCCCATCGCGCGGGTCACTGCATTGCTCTTGGGCGCCTGACTCACGTAGATGCAAGCGTGCGCGAGGAAGAACTCGCCTTCCGGCATGCCGATCAGTTCAAATGCCTGCCAGGCACTCACGACCATCTGGAGTGCACGGGGATCGGCGTTGCCGACGTCTTCGGATGCGAAAATCGCCATGCGGCGGAAGAGGAAACGGGGATCCTCACCACTCTCCAACATCCGGTACATCCAGAGGAGTGCGGCGTCGGGGTCACTGCCTCTCATCGATTTGATGAAGGCCGAGATGACGTTGTAGTGGTCTTCGCCGCTCTTGTCGTACCGTAGAGATTTCTGTCGGAGGATTTTCTCAGCATTGGCGAGCGTGATGTTTTTCCCCGCGGTCATCGCCGTGAGTTCTAGGGTATTGAGGGCGATACGCGCATCGCCGTTACTGATATGCGCGATGCGTTCGAGGACGGCATCATCGGTTTTTACTTTACCACCAAGGCCCCGATCGTCTTCCAAAGCGGACTTCAGGATCAGCACGAGGTCTTCGATGGATAGAGGTTTGAGAAGGACGACTTGGGAGCGCGAGATCAACGCGGCATTCACGTCAAAATACGGATTCTGCGTCGTCGCGCCGATCAAGATGACGCTTCCGTTTTCCACGGACGGGAGCAGTGCATCCTGCTGACCCCGGTTGAACCGATGAATTTCGTCGACGAAGAGCACAGTCCGCTGCTTGAGGTTCTTGAGCATATCTTCGGCGGTGGCGCAGATCGCCTTCAGCTCCTTCACGCCGCTCGTGACTGCGTTGATTTGGACGAATTGCGCCTCGGTCACGTTCGCGATCACGTGTGCGAGGGTGGTCTTCCCCGTGCCGGGTGGACCGGAGAGGATTGCGGAGCTCAACTGATCCTTCTCGATGGCTGTGCGAAGCCCCGTTCCTTTCCCGACGATGTCCTCCTGCCCTACGAATTCCTCGAGCGTGCGGGGGCGCATGCGGTACGCGAGCGGCGCCGATGTCTTCTCAATGGTAGTCATGAGGGGGCAGTCTAACATGACGAACCTCAGCGATGTCTGGTTCGCTCCGCTCACCATGACATCGCGTGATTGCCCGTCCTTCGCTCCGCTCGGGATGACAATGGTTTTCCATATTCCCTTGCAGCTTTTCCAAAGTTGATTGTACTGGTAGTTCTCTTTGCTACTGTTAGAGGAAATCTTCCCCCTATTCTTCTATGAGAACACTCGTAACCCCGTTCACGCGGGTCCTCGGGGTCGTCCTGCTCCTTGTGGGACTCCTCGGCTTCTTTATGAGCAGCCCGCTGCTCGGCTTGTTTGAAGTCGACACGCTCCATAACATCATCCATATCGCCTCGGGCCTCGTCGCCCTCGCGGTCTCGGGCAACATGATGTACGCCCGGATGTACCTGCTCATCTTCGGGCTCGTCTATCTGGTTGTCGCATTGGTCGGCTTCTTCATGGGTGGCGACATCCTTGGCCTCTTCCACACCAACCTGGAGGACAACATCCTCCATACGGCGATCGCCCTCGGATGCCTCGGCGTGTGGGGCGGAAGTAAGTAGTCTTCGTCACATCGACAAATACGAAAGCGGGCCGCGAGGTCCGCTTTTGAAAATATATATATTTGTGAACGCATTAATGAAAGCATTTCTGTTTTCTCTTACTGTTTCACTCATTAAGCTGAAAGTTCAGGCTCTGCATCTATTACAGGAACCCCGCGGTCATTTGCTGCTTTGTTCCGAGCATGAAAATCTTGTTCTTCTACCGTCAGCCTCAAGCGTTTTATTCGATCACGAATTTCCACCCGCTTGCCGTCCATTCTTTGAATAACTAATGCAATAATTTCATCAATATTTTTCATACCTGCGGAATCGGCCATTTTTAGAGTTTCACGGGCTGTTAGTTCCAGAGTCGCACTAAAATCGGATCTGCCAATTTTGCCCTTCGTCGCAATATAATCAGTGATTTTAACGTCGAGTGTCATACAGAAATATTTTAGCAAATATTACTAATGTCAAGAGTCTGGTGTTTTAGACTCCTAATGAAAAAGGATTAAAATTCGTCTTCGTGTCATAGTAATCCTCCTGCTCTGCGCGCTTTAGGAAGCCGACAACTGTGTAGGTGACGGGTGTGAAGACGACCTCCACAGCGACTTTGAAGATGTAATTCGTCAGCACCAGTGTCCAGAACAATTCCCAGGGGAAGACGCCGAAGAGCGTGGCAATGAGGACGAAACCTGTCGTATCCAGGCCCTCGCCGACGACTGTCGACCCGATCGTGCGCATCCAGAGGTGTTTGCCTTCTGTAGCAACTTTCATCTTCGCAAGGATGTACGAGTTACTGAATTCGCCGAGGAAGTACGCGGTCAGGCTGGCCACGATGATCCCTCCGCTGCTGACGCCGCCGAGTATCGCCCCGTATGCAGCATCACCCGCATAGCCCTGCCACTGCGCCTCACCCGGCAAATGCTGGATCACCCAAAAGCACCCACTCATCAGCGCAGCGGCTGCAAAGCCTACCCAGATCACGCGTCGGCTCTGCCGGTAACCGTACACTTCAGTCAGGATGTCACCGAAGATGTAGATCAACGGGAACATGAGTGTTCCAGCATCAAATGCCAAAGGGATGCCTCCAATGTTCATGCCCCAGTCAATGATCTTCGCCGACGAGGCGATATTGCTGATCAACAGGATCGTGACAAAAGCGGCCATCACGAGGTCGAGATATTTGAATGTGCGGGGGGAGTCCATAGAGGAAAGAAAATGGTCGGGCTGACAGAACGAAGTCAGAAACCCCTCTCTATCCTGAAGAAAGCGTTCCTGAACATCAAGAACATCATTCAAGGACAAGGCTTCGATGAAAGAATCGAAAGACTCTTTGCGTCATTGACAATTAATCTAAAAATGACACAATTTGCACATGAGTCAGGAAGTTACAACTACGGCACAAGAGAAAATTTTGGCGAAACTCGAATGGATCGACTCGCGATTGGAAAGAATTGAGGTAAAGCAAAATGGGTTGCGTGAATTACTGCAAAAACTCATTCCTACAAATGATGGGAAAAAAGAAAGACCCTTACGCATCGGCTTGACGGCAAATCAGGTCGAAGTATTTGAAAAGATTGACAAAATAGAATTTGGAGACAGAGGGGCTACACAGAAAATTCAAGATCTTCTAAATACCTTAGTGAAAAATGTGGTCACCGAGGTCCTTACTCTAAATATCAAATATATTCTCAAACAAAGCGGCCTTGGTATTCAATGCCCGACTTGTGATGAAGCTGCCTCTCCGACTTGGAGGAAAGATAGTCGCTACAAGCAAGGTGGCTGTATGCAATTCTCACATACAATAGAGGTCATGGATGGTGCATACAGGCGATCAACTAGCCACAGTGGAATGACAGAAATTCATGCACTTACTTTGATTGTGAAAAAACGTAAGTAAAAAATAATTGGTCGGGACGGCGGGGCTCGAACTCGCGGCCTCCTGGTCCCAAACCAGGCGCTCTACCAACTGAGCTACGTCCCGACTGGATAAATAATAGATGATAAATTCGCACCGGCCAACTGAGTGGAGCTTGTCCTAAGCAAGCGAAGGATCCCGTCTGACCGAGGCATAGCGTACAATGGCCATATGCTACTGATGATTGGCTCACCGGCACCCGATTTCACCCTTCCCGATCAGGACGGGAACGTGCACTCACTCAGCAACCAGCAGGGCAAATGGGTCTTGGTCTATTTCTATCCCAAGGACGACACCCCCGGATGTACTAAGGAGGCATGTGGCTTTCGCGATCTCTACGACGAGCTCAAGAAGCTCGGTGTCGTGATTTTCGGCGTAAGTAAAGATTCTGCCGAGAGCCACAAGAAGTTCGCCGGGAAATTCTCGCTGCCGTTCCCGCTCCTCTCCGATCCTGAGAAGACGATGATCGACGCGTATGGCGCGTGGGGCGAGAAGAAATTCCTGGGGAAGACGTACGACGGCATCTTGCGGATTTCGTACTTGATTGACCCGCAAGGAAAGATTGCAAAAGTCTACGGGACGGTAAAAGCAGAAGAACATCCCGAAGAAGTGCTGCGTGACGTGAAGGAACACGCTACACTGTCGGCTCAGTGAAGAGTTCGCGAAATATTCTCGGCGAAGACCTTGCACGCATGCTCAAAGGCGGCGTGATTATGGACGTGGTCACTGCAAAGCAGGCGAAGATTGCCGAGCGCGCAGGGGCCTGTGCGGTTATGGCGCTGGAGCGCGTCCCTTCGGATATCCGCGCCCAGGGCGGCGTTGCCCGCATGAGCGACCCGCAGCTCATTAAAGACATCCAGAAGGTCGTCAGCATCCCGGTGATGGCCAAGGTGCGCATCGGCCACACCGCAGAAGCAAGGATCCTCGAGGCCATGGAAGTCGACTTCATCGATGAATCTGAAGTCCTGACGGTGGCGGATCCATTTGCCCATGTCGATAAGCACAAGATCAAGATCCCGTTCGTCTGCGGTGCGACGAACCTGGGTGAAGCATTGCGGCGCATCAATGAAGGCGCGGCGATGATCCGCACGAAGGGAGAAGCAGGCACAGGGAACGTGGTCGAAGCTGTCCGACATCTCAAACTCATCAAAAAAGAAATCGTAGACCTGAAGTCTATGTCACCCGCAACTCTCAAGATGTGGGCAACGCACCAGCGCGTTCCAATCGAACTCGTGCAGCGCGTGAAGAAGGCGCAGCGCCTCCCAGTCGTCACCTTCGTCGCTGGTGGCATCGCAACTCCTGCTGACGCAGCTCTCTTGATGGAGTTGGGCGCCGAGGGCGTCTTCGTCGGTTCGGGGATTTTCAAGTCGCGCGATCCACGCAGGACGGCGGAAGCGATCGTCCAGGCGACGGTGCACTATAAGGATGCGAAGAAGCTCATGGAGGTCTCTACGGGCTTGCCGCAGCCAATGGCGGGGCTGGAGATAGGGACTCTTGGGATCCGATTGCAAGAGCGTGGTCATTGAGGGATATTCGGGACAACTTGGCTCCCGTCCCCACCGGAGCTGAGCCGTCCTCTGGCACTACGCCAGAGGACAGTTTAATATTGGCACTCATGACAATTGGAGTCTTGGCTTTTCATGGCGACTTTGCAGAGCATCTCGATGTCTTGAAATCTCTCAGCGTGCAATGTCGCGAAGTCCGGTCGCTCGCTGACCTCGACAAAGTCCATCGACTGATTATCCCTGGCGGTGAGAGCACCGTCATGAGCAGGTTTCTTGATGAGTCAGGGCTCGACAAAGAAATCATCAAGCGCGTAGTGCAGGGGAGTCTCCCTATCTATGGCACCTGCGCAGGTGCGATCCTTCTCGCGAAGAAAGTGACGGGGAAGAATGCGCCGCGATCACTCAAACTGATTGATATGGTGATTGATCGAAATGCCTATGGAACGCAGGCACAGAGTTTCCAGACCGAACTCAAGCTCAAAGGCATGAAGAAGCCACTTCCGGTTGCCTTCATCCGCGCACCGATGATCACGAAGGTTGGCGAAGATGTAGAGGTCCTCGCGAGCCACAACGGCTTTCCTGTCCTCGTGAAACAGGGGTCTGTTCTGGCCGGGACGTTCCATCCGGAAGTGCGGGGGCAGGATGCCATCCATCGTCTGTTTTTGTGTATTTGATGCTACACTGGGATCGATGGACATACGGAACTTCTGCATCATCGCGCATATTGACCATGGCAAATCGACCCTCTCCGACCGCATGATCGACATGACGGGAACACTCCAGAAGCGGGAGATGAAGGAGCAGACGCTCGACATGATGGATCTGGAGCGCGAGCGCGGCATCACGATCAAGCTGACGCCTGTGCGGATGGAGTGGAAGGGCGTCGAGTTGAATTTGATCGATACGCCCGGCCACACCGATTTCCGCTACGAAGTGAGCCGCTCGCTCGCGGCATGCGAAGGCGCGATCCTCCTGATCGATTGTTCGCAGGGCATCCAGGCGCAGACGCTTGCCGTGCTCTACATGGCGCTCGAACATGACCTCACGATCATTCCGGTGCTCAACAAGATCGACCTACCCGCTGCGGACCCCGAGCGAGTGAGCGACGAAGTCGTAAAACTGGTCGGCTGTAAAAAGGAAGACATCCTTCTGATATCCGCCAAGGAGGGGAGGGGAGTCGCAGAAGTCCTGGATGCTGTTCTCAAACGCATCCCCCAGCCAAAACTCCATGGCACCGGTGCTGGGAAAACGCGCGCGCTGATCTTCGACGCAATCATGGACAGCTACCGCGGCGCAGTCGGCTATGTGCGTGTGATCGAAGGTGAGATCACGAAGGGGCAGAAGGTGCACCTGCTCGGGACGAAGACGCCGTTTGAAGTCTTGGAAGTCGGGCACTTCGCACCCAAGTACGTCGCAGATGAGCTCTTGTCGGAAGGGCAGATCGGGTACGTGGTCTCGGGGCTCCGTGACGTGAAAGGCCTCCGCGTCGGCGATACCATTGCATCTGCTCCGGAACTCAAACAGCTTCCCGGCTACAAACAGGTGCAGCCAATGGTCTTCGCGGGCCTCTATCCGAGTGAAGCCCAGGACTATCCCGAACTGCGCGAAGGGCTCGAGAAACTCTCGCTGAACGATGCAGCACTTCAGTGGGAGCATGAAAGGAACTCAGCTCTGGGAAACGGTTTCCGCTGTGGCTTCCTCGGGCTGCTGCACCTGGATATCGTCCAAGAACGATTGGAGCGCGAATACAACTGCAACCTGATCGTGACCGCACCGAGCGTGCTCTACGAAGTGAAGCTGACCTCGCGCAATCCCGCGGAAGTCGTCCGTGCGAGTTTGCTAAAAGCCGATGAGCCGGGTGTGGCGCGCATTAGCAACCCTGCTGATATGCCCGACCCTTCCGTGATCGATGAAATCCGCGAGCCGTGGGTGAAGCTCGAGATCGTGTGTCGCGAGAAAGATGTGGGTGCATGCATGAAGCTGGTGCAGGACCGCAGAGGCATTAACAAGGCGATGAACTTCCTGGATGCCGACCGTGCGCTCCTCGAATTTGAGATTCCGCTCCAGGGAATCGTCCTCGATTTCTTCGACCACTTAAAGTCTGCTTCCTCTGGCTATGCATCCATGAGCTACGACCATCTGGGCTATCGCGCGGGCGACCTCGTGAAACTCGATCTGCTGTTAATGGGAGAGCCAGCCGACGCGCTCAGCACCATCGTCCACCGGTCTGAGGCGCACGACGTAGGAGCGGCGATCTGCAAACAGTTGAAGGAAGTCCTTCCCAAGGCCCAATTTCCGATTGCCATCCAGGGAGCGATCGGTGGCAAGATCGTTGCGCGCGAGACCGTCCAGGCACTCCGAAAGGACGTCACGGGCTACCTGTACGGCGGCGACGTGACGCGGAAGAACAAACTTCTCGACAAGCAGAAGAAGGGCAAGAAGCGGATGAAAATGATGGGGAAAGTGAACCTTTCTCAGGAGGCTTTCCTGGCAGTATTGAAGAGATAATTGCAGTTCCAGAGCAGCCTTCCATGGCTGCGAAATCACGCGCCCGTGGAAGGGCGCGCTGCTGTGCTATTTGTCATCTCCTTCCTCGATCTTCTTCGGTGCATCCCACTGGTCCAGAAATGGCTCGAAAACGGTCTGGAGGATGCTCACCGAGAGGCCCTGCAGCGATTCAAACGGCGCTGTGCGGCTGCCACCTTCCTTCGTCTTGAAGAATTCCTGCAGGATGAATGTCGCCAGCTGGAGGACAGTGCCGTCGATGTTCCCTTCGTCGACCATCAATTTCTGGAGGATCTTCTTCGCATCCAGCGCCATCACCATCTGCATCCGCGTGATCCACGCGATCAGGATCTTGTTTGTGTGGACATCGATCGTCTCTCCTTCCATCACCTGCACGTCGTCTTCGACCAGTTCGGAGGATTTCTCTTTCATTTCCGTCTTCACTTCCTCCAAGTATTCCTTCACGACCACGCGGCAATCCTCATTGATCAGTGAGAGGATCGCGAGGATGAAGACCGACGGGCAGTCGCGCGCGACCAGACGGGAGATCAGTAGGAAAAGGTGCGTATAACGGTCATCCTGGAGGAACTGCAGGATCGTCTTGGCCACGCGCGTATCGCGTTTCTTACTGCGTTTCTCCTCACGCTGGATCTGGGCCATCGCTGCACCAGAGGCCGCAAACCGGGACTTCGCCTGTTCACTCAGCTGCTCGGGCGCGCCAGAGCCGCCTTCGCCGGGGGTGCCGATGTCAATGTTCCCTGTCTCTGACATGAATCGATTATAGGGCTAGGGCTGGGGCTAGGGCTAGGGCGCTACGTCAAAAATAACATTTTCTCATCCTTGTACAAAACTTACTTCACTTTGTTGCAGCAACCGGTTCAACAAAGACCATCGTGCAGCGGTCCCTGCTCCCATTGAATTTCAGCCTTCGCTTCTGTGCAAATTTGACCACACCGCCGATGTTCGCGTGGATCGTCCAATCCTTGCCAAGGTGAGTGTTCTTGCCCGGGAAATACCAGTACCCCTTCTGGCGGATCAGGATTTCGCCGGCGTTGACGCGCTCACCGCCAAAGCGTTTGACGCCGCGCCGTTTGGCCCGACTGTCTCTGCCGTTTGAGGTAGACCCTCCTGCCTTTTTATGTGCCATAGCCGAATCATTTTATACACGTTTTTATTGCTTGCAAGAGCAAAACTCCTGCTTCAGAATCATTCTACGACGCGGGGTGGAGCAGCCTGGTAGCTCGCGAGGCTCATAACCTCGAGGTCGCTGGTTCAAATCCAGCCCCCGCAACCATTGAAATTCAAGAGAAAAACCTTAATAGACCCCTTTAAAGCGGTGATTGTAGCTCCTTGCTTTAAGGCGCAAAATCTCCTTCCCGATGTCATCAGACATGTACTTATTCACGTCGAGACCTGACCGTCGGTACCAGCGGCTGTAGGCAAGTGATGCCTGCTCCAGGAGAACCTGAACATCCTCAATAGCCGGATCCAAACCGTCGAGTGTCATATGCAAATCTTGCATACGGATTTCGAGATCTTTCTTCGTCACTTGTATTGTCTCTTCCTTGCTCAGAAGATGCTCGATGATGGCGTCGGTGAGTAGGTTTGCATGATGAAGCCGGGCCATGATGGCATTCGTGATATCCTCTGGCCGTGTAAAATCCATCCTCGGTAAAGACACATAATCATCAAACAGACGCAGCTCTTTTTGGACCGCCAGAGAAAACGGGGACGATTGTGCCGTAAGGTCGGAGGATTCGACGTTGCCCATACAATTGCGAAAAAGGAGTGATGTTATAACCCCCGCTTCAGCTCGTCAATCTTGTCTTTCTCGAACATAAATAACTCCCAGTGCTGGTAGACGGGCATCTGCCGGAGTGTTTCGTCGAAGGTCGCCTGCTGCTGCTCAGTGATGGTGAAATCGGTCCCGGTGCTAAGTTCCACAGTCGGCGTCTGCTGGGTGATGATGAGGAGTTTCTCCCCGGGGTTAAGGCGTCCGAGGGTTTCCTTGGCATACTTGTCCTTGAACTGCGCCGAGCGGTAATAATCGAGATCTCCCTGCTCGTCGCTGATGTGGTTCTGCAGGTTCTCGTTCTGCTGCGCGATTTCGAGCAGGTGGGTGTCGAAGAGGATGTTGCGGTAATAGGAAAGTGCGAGCCCGAATGCCATAAATCCTACGACCGTGAGGCCGACGACAATCGTCAGCTGTTTGCTCATCGGTTCAAGATCCCGGTAGGGCATGCGTGTAGAATGATACCATCCCATGAAGATCTACTGCTCCGGAATCGGTGGAATCGGCCTCAGTGCGTATGCGTCTCTGCAGCGAGCAGCAGGGAACGACGTCAGCGGCAGCGACCGATCGGAAAGCGCCCTCATCACCGACCTCCGATCGCAGGGCATCACCGTCGTGTTCGACCAATCCGGAGCGAGTGTCCCTGCGGACACGGATCTCTTCGTCTATTCCGAAGCTATCCCGGCCGACGCATCCGAACGGAAGCGAGCGAAAGAACTAGGCATCAAGCAGCAGTCATACCCCGAAGCACTTGGTGACCTCTCAGAGGGATACGAGACGGTAATCGCGGTGTGCGGCACGCATGGCAAATCCTCGACGACAGGAATGGCGACGCGGTTGCTCATGCACAGTGGCCGAGAACCGACCGTGGTTGTCGGGACGAAGCTGAAGGAATTGGACCCCCCTTCGTCCGCCGCGAGCGGACTTCGGGGGGCAGGTGGCAGGAATTGGCGCAAGGGTAGGCCAAAAGGAACGTTCCTGATGGAGGCCTGTGAGTACCGCCATTCGTTCCACCACTACAAGCCCTCCATCATTCTGCTGACGAATTGCGATGGCGATCACTTCGACTTCTACGGTTCCATCGAGGAGTACCGCGCGTCGTTCGTAAAGTTCCTCCAGCAGCTCCCAAAAGACGGTGTCGTCATCACGCATGGAGGCGATCCCGATTGTGCCGCAGTCGCGAAAGCATCTGGACGCACGGTCATTGATGCTGACGTTTACCCGTTCATCTCTCTCCGGACGCCCGGTCGGCACATGCAGCAGAACGCGCAGCTCGTGCTTGCCCTGGCAGATGTCCTCTCCGTTCCCGCCACGCAGGCACACGCGGCAGTGGGCGGATACGCGGGTAGTTGGCGGCGGCTCGAGCTGAAAGGCATCCTTCCACGAGCGCAGGATGACAAGGGCGTTCCCGTGATCGACGACTACGGGCATCATCCGAAGGAGATCCGTGCGACCCTTGATGCGATCATCGCGGAGTACCTCGGCAAGCGGATCATCTGCGTCTTCCAGCCGCACACGCACGACCGTACGCTCAAGATGTACGACGAATTCGTGGGTGCATTCCGCGGTGTCGATACTGTGATCATCCCGAACATCTACGAAGCGCGGAAGGACATCGAGACGGCAAAAGTCGACCTGGAGAAGTTCATCAAGGACATTGCTACGAAGAGTGGTGTCCGGTGCATCGACGGGAAATCCCTCAAAGAAACGGAAGCGATGCTCAGGGGGGATATGGTGAAGCCCGGTGACGTGATCATCTGCATGGGGGCTGGCGATATTACGAATCTGGCTACTGCGCTGGTCGGTCCAAAAATATGAAATAGGGCAGAACATGCTCTGCCCCTACAGGGATCACAAATGATTAGAGGTCATTCTTATCCGCGAGATACTTCTCGTACACGGCGATGAGGATCTTCGCGATCTCGGCGCGGGTGATGTGCTCGGAGGGGTGGAAAAGCCCGGTGGGGTCGCCATTGGCGTCGTTGGCACCCGAGACAATCCCTTCGTCCATGGCGGTTTCAATGGCACCCGAGTACGGTGTTTTGCGCAACACATCGCGGAAAACGTTGCCTTTGCCCCATTGCGCAGGGATGTCGAAGATTTGCAAGAGCGTCACGACCACCTCTCCGCGCGTCGCAGGGCGGTTCGGGTCCACGGTGCCATCCAGAAACACGACCCAGCCGCGGTCCTCAGCGGACGCGATGTACGGTGTAAACCACTGGCCGCGTGCATTCTTGTTGATCGGAGCCGTCTTCACCTCGTGCTCGTCCAGTTTCATTATCGAGTGCGCGATTTTCGCGAGCTGCGCAACGGTGACAGCGTCGCCGGGGCCGAACTTCCCCAGAACGATGCCCTTTGCATCGGTATAGCCGGTCATAATACCGCGGTCCGTGATCGTCGAAATATAGGGTGCGAACCAAGCGTCGGCGGGGACGTCCTTGAAAGTCGTCGTCCTGCCTCCAAAGGTCGTGATCACATGTGTGGCCTTGTCCGGCGTCTCGACCGGAATGAACGACTCGCAGACGATCTCGACCTTGAAATCGATGCGGTCATCCTTCTGTAGCAATCCCGATTGCTGCGAGGGTGCCAAGCATCCTCCTGGCGTGTAGGCAACGCTGTAGTTGCCCATCGGCATCGGCGAGTATTCCATCGGCGTCACCCCTTTCTTCACGAGGTTGTCGGGACCGCGGAGCGTGAATGGGACGCCGGATGGGATGCTGTTGACGCCCAGCTTTCCGAAAATCGTCAGCGTGTAGTGGACCCTAAGAGTGAGGGTCATCTTGTCCAATAGTTCAAAGGAGATTTGCGGAGTATCGGACGTCGTGACCTCTTCGTCACCTAATGTTACGCTGATGTGGGCCTGCGTCCCTTTGGGCGGGATCGTCAGAAAAGTGTATTTGCCCGGGAGGAGGTTCGAAACATTGAGCGTGGCATCCGTACGGTTAAACGATTCCTGATTCGGCAGAAGGAGTGTCCACTTTCCAACGGCGTCCAGGTCGCTCGTCTGCTCCACCATGATGGTGGCCGCTGGAGGCTCATTAGAAATGTCCTGTGCGGACAGTGGCATCGCATTCAAAAGAAGCGCGGCCGCTATGAAAAAAGAGAGGCTTCGGTGGGAGGTGGGCATGTTGCTAGTATAGGGCTAGGGCTAGGGATGGGGCTAGGGTCTGCCCTGAGAATCCTCTTGATGTTTCTGCTGATCCAAAACGTCACTCAAGCCCATTTCCCAAAGCTTTTGCAGTTTCGTGAGGTCTTCTGACAGTACTATTTCTTTCTTGTGCGTTATGTCCAGTGAGTGCTTCGCTGTTGTGCTTCCAATATTTTGTGCGGTGACTCCATGCTGTTTGCAAAGAGAAGTGACCGCATCAATATTCTTTGAGGAGACTTCGATGATGAACCCCGGTGTCTGTGAGAAGAGGAGACGATCTGCAG
Source organism: Candidatus Peribacteria bacterium (assembly GCA_009691305.1). GTDB lineage: Bacteria > Patescibacteriota > Gracilibacteria > Peribacterales > Peribacteraceae > JABFSS01. The sequence goes on from SICS01000016.1 coordinate 14,117, forward strand.
CGAGTCCGCTCTTCAGTGTATCGAGATCAATCGTGATGCCGAGGTCGCCGCCGATCTTCCTCTGCGGCAGGAGCATTTCGAACAGCGCGAGCAGAAGGCCGCCGTCACTGATGTCGTGGCAGGCGGTGATTAATCCGGTTCCGACAGCATCAATCACCAAAGACATCTGCTTGGCTGCAAGCGTAAAGTCCGGCGTTGGGAGATTCGCACCGAGCATCGCATCGCGTTTTGCCCCTGCCATCTCTTCCAACACTTCGTAGTAGGCCGATCCGCCGCATTCATCCTTGCGCTCGCCGATCAGGAAGAGTGACGAACCGGATTCTTTGAGCTGCATCGTGACGGCTTTGCGCGCGTCGGCAATCACGCCAACGCAGCAGACAATTGCTGAGGGAGGAATAGCACTGCCATCTGGTACAGAGTTGTAGAGGCTGACGTTGCCCGAGATCACGGGCACCCCTTCACCAGCGAACGTGACGGCTCGAGCAGCCTCACTGATGCCACGGACACCTTCTTCCAGCATCGCAAGATGTTCCGGGATTTCCGGGTTGCCGTAGTTTAAACAGTCCGTGAGTGCGCGCGGGGTTGCGCCACAGGCAGCCACATTCATCATCGATTCCAATGCTGCCAACGCGCCCTGTGCGTACGCGGAAATCCTGCCGTAGCGGGGGTTTCCGTCTGCGGCGAACGCAGCACCCACAAATTCCTCTCCAGATGCGAGGTCCCATCCGGGATGCGAACCGCCCGGCAAGTACGATGCCAGGTCGCGCAATGGCATGATCACGGAAGCATCGGATTCGCCCGCATCGACGACGGTGTTGCCGATGACACTCTTGTCATAGTGGCGGAAGACGCGCGATTTGGAGGCGTGGTTGGGATTGCTGATCATTGTACGAAAGACATGAGCGATGGTTTCTTTTCTGCCCTCACCCTCCGGCGCGACGCCGGCACCCTCTCCCGCATGCGGGAGAGGGGGGGTCACCGTGATTTTGCCATCCTTACTACATTCGATCTTGGGCTCCGTACGTTGAGGCTCCGAGAGTTTTGTCGGCCGCGTGTACAGAAGTCCGCTCGTGATGTCCTGCGATTTCGCTTTGCACACGGTCATGCCGTTATGCGTCAGGTGATACATACCCGAGTCGTTCACCGCTCCGATAACGCTCGCGCGTGCGTGTTCTGCCACGCTCGGCAGGTCCCAGTCGTTGTTGTAGTGCTTCAAGATGTGTTGCGTGAGCGATGGATGGCACATCCAACAGAAACGTTCCTGTGTCTCCGCGCACGCGATCACTTCGGGCGGAAGATTTTGGATCGAGACATGCACGCGGTCGAGCTGCACATCGGCGCCGAAGTTCTTCCCGGCGACCTGTTCAACGGTGGCACAGACGACCCCGCCTGCGCCCAGGTCCTTGAAGCTGACGCGGTGGAGGTTCCCCGATACTGCGAGCCAATCGAAGAGCGCGTAGGTCGAAATCAAGATGTGCCGCTCCAGGAAGGGGTTTGGTTCCTGCACGGCTCCCGAGTTCTGCTCCTTCTTGTCTTCCTCCATGCTCAAGCTTGCAAAGGCTGCACCACCGAAGCCGCTGCGGTCCGTGGGTTTGCCGATCAGGATGATGTCGTACTTTTCTGTCGCCGCTTCATCCGGGACTTCGCTGTGGATTACTTCATCCTCACGCACGATCCCGATGGCGATCGCGTTCACGAGGCAGTTGCTGTTGAAGCCTGCGTCGAAGACCGTGTCGCCACCCAGGTTCGGCACGCCGAGTGGGTTGCCGTATCCGCCGATCCCGCGCATGACTTCCTTCGCGATGTTGCGGGTCTCGGCTGTCTTCAAATCGCCGAGCCGCAACATGTCCATGCACCCGACGACGCGGGCACCCATACAGGCCACGTCGCGGACAGTGCCCCCGACACCGGTCGCCGCGCCTTCGAACGGCACGATCTGCGACGGGTGGTTGTGCGATTCGTGCGATACGACGATGCCCCAGCGTTTGCCCGGCGGGCCGTCCGTCAGTGCGACGATGCCACTGTCTTCCTTTGGACCGAGGATGACGTGCTTGCCAGTCGTCGGAAACGATTTGAGGAAACGTCTAGAGGATTTGTAACTCGAGTGTTCGCTTCCTTGAATACCCCAGATCACGGCTTCGACGACGGTGGGCGCACGGCCAAGTAGCGTCTCAATTTTCTTCGCTTCCTCGACACTGAGGCCGATGGAGTATTTCTTGAGCGCGGCTTTCAGCTCTGCATCGCTCATTGCCGAGAACTGGAGTGTCGGGGCTTCTATGGGACGAGTATAGGGGGAGGGCTTAGGCATTGTCATCCTGAGCGGAGCGAAGGACATAATGCCGGTGTCTATGGTTCGCTCCGCTCACCATGACACCTGCTATCCTGTGGGTGTGCGCATCCCTCAGTTTCTGCAACAGCATCGCCTGATGGGTGGGGCAATCGTATTGGCGCTCACACAGTTCGCCGCGTCCATCGTCGGGTTGGTGCGCGATAACCTGCTCGCGCGGACGTTCCCGGGCCTGGGCGTGGTGGACGTCTATGTATCCGCATTCCGCCCGAGTGACCTCCTTTTTCAAGTCTGCATCATGTCGGCTCTGGGCACGGTTTTCGTCCCAATCCTTGCGGCACACAAGGCGCATGGGCGCCGCGACGAGATCAATAACGTGCTCACGGGGACGATGGCGATGGGAGGAGCCTTCTTTGCGATGATCGGGCTCGGGCTCGGGCTCGTGCTCCCGTGGATCGCACACTATTTGGTCCACTTCACCGGCGATGACCTCGCCCTCTACATCCGCTTCGGACAGTTGGCACTGCTGACGAACTTCCTGTTCGTCTTCGGCAATTCGTTCGGCCAGTATTTGATCACGGAGCAGCGGTACTGGGTCTACGGCCTCACGCCGGTCCTCTACACGCTCGGGACGATCGCGGGGACGCTGTGGCTGACGCCGCTTATCGGGGTCTACGGCCCGATGGTGGGCACCGTTGGCGGTGCCGTGATCTACGTGCTCTTCCGAGCAGCTGCCGTCTTCCACTTTGGCTTCCGCTTGCCGAAAAAGCTATGGCATCCTGACCTGCACGAGATGGGCCTGCTGATGCTCCCACGCATGTTCGCACTCGGCGCATTGCAGTTGCAGTTGCTCCTCTTCGATACGATCGCCTCTGGCCTTGATCGCGGGTCGATCACCATCAACGCGTACTCGCGGAATTTCCAGAGCGTGCTCGTGGGCGTCGTCGGCATCGCCCTGGCGCAGTCTGCCTATTCGTTGATGAGCCAGGCAGCCGCAAAAGGGGAGACGCAGCGGTTCCGGATGTACGTCGAAAAAGGCCTCGGCATGATTTTCCTGATGGTCATCCCCGCGAGCGTTGTCCTCATCCTCGCCGCACCCATCGCGGCGCGGCTCGTTCATCTGCAGAGCGACGCATGGTATCCCATCTTCCGGACAGCGCTCATCCTCTATGCGCTCAGCGCGCCGTTTGAAAGCGTGACGCACCTGCTCTTACGCGGGTTCTACGCGTACAAAGATACCGTCACCCCCGCCTTTCTGGTTGTCGGCTCAGCGTTCTTCTCGGTAGGAATCGCTGCGTACTTCACGTCAAGCCTCTCCGTCTTCGCGCTTCCACTTGGCTACTCGATCGGGCAAGTTCTGCAGGCATCGGTTCTCGGGATTCTGCTCATGAAAAAAATGCGGAAACGGGCGGCCGCCTGATCATCAATACAGGATCTCAAGCAGTATTCATACAATTTCCACAAATACTGTCGCTGGCGACACTATTTTTTCTTCACCTGTGTGAAGTCCAACTCCACGGGCGTCTCGCGGTCGAAGATGAGGACTGCGACGTTCAGCTTGCCCTTGTTGACGTCGACGCTCTGGACGGAACCTTCGTAGTTCTTGAACGGACCATCGATGATGATGACGAGGTCGCCCACCTGGAAGTCGCTGCGGAACTTGGCCTGCTCCTCACCGATGCGGCGCTCGATGACGCCAAACTCCTCGGGGCTCACCGCAACCGGGATGTTGCCGGAGCCGACGAAGCCCGTGACGTTGGGGGTGTTGCGGACGACGTACCAACTATCGTCCGTGACGATCATGTCGACGAGGACGTAGCCGGGGAACAGCTTCTTCTCTTCCTCAATCGGCTCTCCCTTCTTGAAGACGAGCTGCTTCTCCTTGGGGACCATCACGCTGAAGATATAATCGTGCATGCCGAGCGACTCCACGCGCTGCTCCAACGCCTGTTTCACGCTGTCCTCGTAGCCGGAGTAGGTGTGCAGAACGTACCAATTGCGGCCCGCACGTGGATCTTGTTTACCCATAGAGATGTTAGAGGGTAGCGGAGAGGAGGAAGTGGAGCGCCTGGCTGAGGCCAAAGTCGACCAAGCCGAAGAGCGCGGATGAGACGAGGGTGAAGGCGAGGACGACGGCGGACAATCGCACCGCCTGTCGGCGGGTGGGCCAGCGGACCAGTTCGAGTTCCTGGATCGCTTCGCTGAAGTAACTGGTGACGGCGGAAATCATAGTTTGGATGATCTAAAAAAAGCCCCGAAGGGACTAGAGATATCTTATAGGAATGGGCTTTGAGATCAAGCGAAAATCGCAACAAAAGCCGCTGGTCTTCGACCTGCGGCCGTCGCGCGTCGAAGACGCGCGCTGAACCTATAACCCATACGCCGGCGCCTCAATCGCGTGGATTTTCGTGATCGGCAGGGCCACGAACCAGACCCGTCCCTTGATGTCGCCCTCGGGGACAAACGGCGACCCCTTGCCGTTTTCGGCCGTAAAACTGCGGGAATCGAGGCTCCCCTGACGGTTGTCACCCAGGAGGAGGTAATGCCCCTTGGGGACGTCGTACGTGACCGGCGTGACGTCGCCGCTGCTAGGCGGACGACGGAATGTATGCCCCAGATTATGCGGGCTGAGATACGTTTTCTCGTCGAGCTTTCGCGCCTCGCTCTCGCCGGAAGATTTGAGGAAGACAAAGCCATCCTTGATAGTAATGGAATCGCCCGGGAGGCCGATGATGCGTTTGACATAGTACTTCGACTGATTGTTTGGCGGGCGGAAAACAACCACGTCGCCACGAGAGGGATGCCCCACAAGAAACACAAACTTATTGATGATGATGTATTCCTTGTCCACAAGCGTATCGATCATCGAGCTACCTTCCACCTGAAACGGCGACACGAGGAACGTGCGAATAGCCGCGACGATCGCCACGATAACGACAATGTTGAACAGGACGTCGAGAAGGTGGTACCAGAATCCGTGTTTTTGGAGCTTCATCCGCGGCATTCTAAAGCTGGCATCTGCCGGTGTACAGCGCTTCGTTCAGGGATACACTAGCATCCATGTTGGAGACGTTCCTCTTTGGCAAACATCTAGAAGACGACGAGAACGTGCGGCTCGTCGTGCATAAACATTGGCTTTTGGGGCTGCGGCGGCTTGCATGGCCGACGATATTTTTTCTGATAGCTTGGTTTGTCTTGTTGCTGGAGCATTCGCCGCCCGCGATCGCCATCGTGGGACTCTGTGCTGGGCTCGCGGTCCTGTGGTGGATCCATAACTTCCTCGATTACTACCTGGACGCGTGGATCGTCACCGATCACGGCATTATCGACCTGGAATGGCACGGATGGTTCCACCGTCAATCCTCACGCATCCTCTATAGCGACATCCAGGGCGTTTCGACCGAGATCCATGGCATTGCCGGGACTCTCTTGCGCTACGGGACGGTTTCCATTGAGAAGATCTCCACCGGCGCGGCCATTGCCATCGAGAGCGTCCCGCATCCGCGCATCGTCGAATCTGTCATCCTGCAGAACATGGAGAACTACCTCCATAACAAGAACCTCAAGAACGCTAAGCACATTGAGGAACTGCTCTCCAAGTTCGTCGCTGTGCACATCCAGGAAGATACGTTCGGGCCGGGGAAGAAATCCGCAGAACCTCCGCCCGATGCGAAACTCAATGGCCGCACGACCAAGACGTCCTTCACGTCGACCAAAATCGGTTCTCCGAAACGCTAATGGAGTCGGTGATCCTCGTCACATTTGAGCGCGTCCTGCGCAAGTTCACATGAAGCCCCATCTCGTCATCATCGGCCTCGGCAACCCCGGCAAGGAGCACGCGCGGACCCGCCACAACATTGGGTTCCGAGCTGTCGAACTTCTTTCGTCCGAATTCGGGCAAGGGGAGTGGAAGGACCAGCAGAAGTACCTGTGTCGCATGCAGGAGGCGCGGATCGTCACGGTGCCCGTGCTCCTCGTCCAGCCGTCGACCTACATGAACCGCTCCGGCGAATGCATTCGCAAGCTGATTGAGTTTTACAAGCTCAACCCGCGCCAGCAGATCCTGGTGATCTGCGACGATATCGACCTGCCACTCGGCGAAATGCGCTTGCGCATGAAAGGGGGTCCCGGCACTCATAACGGTCTGCGTTCCATTGTCGTGATTTTGGGTGAAGAGTTCCCGCGGCTCCGCGTCGGCATCGGCGCGAACGTTTCTGGTGCGGACCTTGCTGCGTGGGTGCTCAGTGTCCCCTCGGTTGAGGAACAACAGATTCTTGAAAATACAATGAAGACCCTGCCCGCCAAAGTGAAGGAGTTTGTGATGGAGAAGACGAAAGAATAAGAACATCAAGGAAATCAAAGAGATCAAGGATGTTTCCAATCCTTGACCTCGTTGACGTCTTTGAGTTCTTTGAATTCCTTAGATCGAATACTTCTTCGCAAGCACACCGCCGCTGACAAGTCCCGTCACGATTACGAGCAACCACACAACCATCGGCAGCCCGTTGCCGTCGGCAGCGGATGCGATCGGGGAGAGGAACTGCGCGGTGTTCTCCAGCGGGCCGAAGAAATCCTCGATGCCCGTCTGCGGGAGGAGGTACTGACCGATATCGACGTTGGAGCTGGCCGTCGCGACTAAGCCGACGTCGCTGCCGCCTACGTATGCACGTGCCGTGTTCAGGACCGATGCGCCGGAGCGCAGCGAGCGGGAGACCTGGCCGCTGTAGGTGAACGAACGCGTCTCACCGGCGCCAAGGCTGTCGATGATCCAGACGATCCTGCCGTTCTGCACATCGCCGGAACCGTTATCCGTCACCTGGAAGGCAGACGCGTCGTACGCGTCGTTGATGTAGACGTTGTGGAGTTCGCGGCCTTCGATGTTCTTCACCTTCAGTGTGTAGCGGACCGTGCTTCCGGGCGTCGCGACGCTCCTGTCAGCCGTCTTGCGGACCGTGATCGTGGCGTCGCCGTGCGGGACCTCCGTCGACGGGCCGCGGCCCTCATAATTCGTGTTGCCGTAGTACCCGGCCTGTCCACCACCCACCTTGGTGACGTCGGTGGCGGTGAAACCCTGGGCAGAGACGCTGCCGCGCAGAAGGGTGCCATCGGGGGCATCGCTGCGGACACGCACGGTAAAGCGCAGGTCGCGGCTGCCACCGGGAGCCACCTGCATGTGGAGCCAACGGACGTTCTTTCCGTCCCACACGCCGCCTTCGGCTGCGGAGACGAATTCGCCGTAGATCGGCAGGGCGGCATCGATGCTCGCGTCCGGATCAAGCCGGCCGGAAGTATTATCGATGTGGATGACGTACGTGAGGAGGTCGCCACGGCCCGCGTTATCGCGGCCGTCGCTGATGGACGAGAAAAGCGAATACGGGATGCCGCCGGCCACCGTGCGGTCGGAAGCGACGACGTTGCCGGCGCGCGCGACCACCTGGATCGAGTAGCTCTTTGGAATGCGGGAATCGACCTGCGCGCGGAAGCTGAAGGTGCGCTCCTGGTTCGGGTTGATCGTGATGTTCTTCCAGACGAGCTCGTTGCCCACAAAGTCGGCGCCGTTCGCACTCAGGACGCGCAAGGAGGCCGGGATGGACGAACGGACATCCACTGTGACGGCGTTGCGCTCGGGGTTGCGAACAGTCACGAGGTAATCCAGAACGTCGCCGGGCTGGGCGTTGTCGCGATGGTCGCTGACTGTCACTCCCAGCTGGTTCTGAGCGTAGGGGATCGCGAGGTTGTTGCTGACGATGGTCGTCTCGCTGGCTGTGCTGCCGTTGGCGACCACACGGGTCACGAGCAACTGACCGTTCTTGGCATACGGGCTGACGACGGCATGGACGGAGAGGTGACGGATGTTGTCCTTGAAGACGGCAACCTTATACCACGTAGCTGTCGTCCCACCGGCGATCACACCGTCGTTGCTGACGTAGGTGACGCCGCTCTGGAACGGCACATGGAAGGTGACGTCGACGAGCGTAACCGGCTCGCGCTGTTGCTTGAGTGAGATCTGGTAGATCAGCGCGTTCCCGGGGGCCACGCTGTCTTTGTCGTCCGTGACGCTGACGAAGATGCCGTTATCGGCCCACTCCATGTTATCGCTGATCGCGGAGCAGTTCGCATCCTCCGGATAGTCGATCTGACCGTCGGAATCATTGTCGATCCCATCGGAGCATTGCGAGTAGTCGGCGTACGTGGCCTCGATGGGAGCAAACATGCTTCCAAGCGGCAGGATGAGTGCCACGGCGACCATGGTGCTCAGGGAACGGGCGGATGCGGATGTACGCATAAGGAAGGAATGGGAGAGAATACAAAAGGGAGAATTTATACCATGTTAAACAGTCGTTGTCCAGTACAGCGGGAAAGGCGTCTATTAGCCCAAATATCGAAAAGGAGAGCATTTCTACTCACCTGATATCTATTTGGATATTGTGACGATTACGAAACATCCAGAGCGATTCGCCCCACGTCCCGTGCTGACGTCTGTGATGCGGATTCGGTGACGAGCTGCCCGCAGGCAGCCGCGATGTCATCACCCATTGTCTTGCGCTGCGTCACGTTGAGCCCGTACGTCTCGAGGATCTTCTTGAACTCCGCGATGTGCGGCTTGCTCGTCCGCGTGAAGTCTTTGCCCTCGATGGGGTTGTAAGGGATCAGGTTGATCATGCTGGCCGAGGTGCCTTTGATGTATTTCCCCAATTCATGCGCTAATTCGGGTGTGTCGTTCACGCCAGTGATCAGCGTGTACTCGTAGGTGATGTGGTGCCGGTTGTTGCCCTTGATCCGTGCATACCGGTGTGACCAATCGGTGAGTTTCTTCAAAAAATCCGGCGATGTCGTTGGCACGATCTCCTCGCGTCTTTTCTGGTTCGCACTGTGCAACGACACCGCAATGCGGACCGGTGGCCAGTCCTCATCCTTTAACAACGCTTCCATCTGCATCAGGACGCCGACAGTGGAGACTGTGATCTTTGTCGGGCCAATGTCCGTGTACTTCAACCACGCATGGATCGCCTTCTTCACGTTCTGGTAGTTTGTGAGCGGTTCACCCATGCCCATGAAGACGACATTACTGATGCGTTGAGGCAGCTCTGGTTTTCCTCGGAGGAATTCTTTCCAGTACCGCAGCTGGTCCATGATCTCATCCGCAGTCAGGCTTCGCTTGAATCCCATCGCACCGGTCGCGCAGAATGTGCAGCCCATCGCGCATCCGATCTGCGACGACACGCACACAGTCCACTGGTCGCGCATGTTCGCCATCAGCACGCTCTCGAAGAGCTTTCCATCCGATCCGGAGAGCGCAGCTTTGAACGTGTCGCCCCGAGCGCTCTTGTAGAGCCTCTCGGCCTTGCACGTCATCCACGGCATCTTCTCCATCAAGGCCTCACGGATGGCTTTGGGAAGCGATGTTGCATCCACCCACCCCTTCGCATTGGGCAAGAACAGCGCTTCCTCCACCTGTCTCCAGCGGAAGGCCGGTTCAGTGGGGAAAAGCGCGGTAAAAAGTTCCTGGCGGGTTTGGATGGCCATGAGCGAAGAGTATAGCTGGCGGAAGCCAAAGTTTCATCGGCTCTACGCACGGGACATTCTGGTACTATTGCGTGCAGCGTTGGGGAGTCGCCAAGTGGTAAGGCAGCGGCCTTTGAAGCCGCCATTCGAAGGTTCGAATCCTTCCTCCCCAGCCATCACGTGCTCGTCTTTATAGACCCGCTTGTATTGGCTTTATAGAGCCAAAAAATCTGAATTACATATTTGTTCAAATGGCATGAAAACAGTCACAAGGAAAGGCTCGCATTTGTGAAGTTATGAACACCAGATTCTTCATGCCCATCCAAGCCCCATGAAGCTGTTCGTGGCAACTGTCGCAATTGGACGGCGACGAAGACGTCTAGGCCATCGAAACTGAGCCGACGAGGAAGAAATGGCACTGAGGGAACGTAGCCTCTGATTTTGAGGATACGTTCGCCATGTTCACTTCCCTTTGTTCTTGCCATTTTTCTCCAGCGTGATCGTTCCATCCTTCAGGAGCAGCTTGCTCTTGAGGCAGCCCATCAGTTCATGTTTCTCATCCTTCGTCCCTTCCCGGAGGATGTACTTCGCATACTGCCGGACATCGACCCTGTTCACCTCAGCAGTCCGCTCCGTCGTCTGCCGGAGCACGCCGGAGGAGAATTTCTTGAATCGTGAGACTTCCTCCTCGAGCTTTCCACGCATCCCCAGTTCGTCGAGATCGATCATGTCGACGAGGTCCGTGAGCTGCTCAATCAGGTGATCCTCCCGAATCGATGCCTCCTTGCACATGAGATTCTTACTATGCGTGCAGCGGTAGTAGATATAGCGCTTGATGCTGCCGTTCTTGAGCGACTTGTGCTTCTCCTCCGCTGTCACGCCCGACTGGCACCCGCCGCAGGTGAACATCCGGACAAAGTGGAAGTCATTCGTGCCCCATTCTTTCTTCGGCGCAAGATCGAGTACGTTTGTCACCTCATCAAAGAGTTTCTGTGAGACGAGCGGCTCATACTCCCCTTCGTAAAAATTTCCGCTCTCGAGCGGATATTCGAATCGACCGGTGTAGTAAGAATTCCGAAGCATCCTGTAAATCATACTGAGCGTGATTCTCTTCCCCTTGCGTGTCGTAAAGTTCACCTCTCTCTTGAGCCAGTCTTGCAATACCCGTCCGCTCGCTCCCCGCACGACATGCTCGAACATCTGGCGGACGATTGGCCCCCGGATCGGATCGATGATGACCTTACTTCGGGCATTGCCCGTCTGCTTTTCCTGCAAATACCCAAGGGGCGTCAGGCACGGTCTGTAACCCATCTCGACTCTCGTCTTCTGCCCCCGCTTCACGTTGATCCCTCTGTTGTCATTTTCCAGCTTCGCCTGCGAGCAGAGGATCATCAGGAGAAATTTCTCGTTAGGATTATTGGTGAATCGCTGACTATGAGTACGGATATCGATGAGGAGTTTTTGGTCCATGAGATCGACAACAGTACCGAGGTCACCTGCGTTCCTGCTCAGGCGATCCGGTGCCCATGTGAGAATCCCCGTGAATTTCCCTGTCGCGATATCGGTCAGGACTTGCTTGAAAACGGGGCGGGCACCGGATGCCTTCGCAGAGTGGCTCTCCTTCCGAACCTCCGCGATCTCCAGATTTTCTCGCTTCGCGACGGCGAGCATTTCCTTGATTTGCGAATCGATAGAAAGTGCCTGTCTCTCGTCCTCTTCCGAGGATTTTCTGGCGTAGAGACAGTAGACGGCAGCCCCCGCTGCTCGCTGCGGTTTCGGCGTAAGGTCGATATATGTGGGTTCCGGTGTCGGTATTTGTTTTGCCGTTCTTCGGCTCAAGGTGGTGGTTGCCATAGGAAATGGGGGAAGAAATAAGCAGTCACAGCAATGCCGCAGTACCCCTGTGGTATCCAGGCGAAAGACCCGCATGGGTTTGCTGAAAGGCCCTCAAACATCGTTAAAGGGCGGGAATGGATCCATTCCCGCCCCGCTTGCCCCCGAGGGGGCTAGAACCGCATGTGGAGGATGCTTCGGCTGTCTCGGTGAGGATCGGGGTACATGAACCGTCGCCACTCCTCGTCGCGATAATCGTGGTAGTCGTTATCATCGTCTTCGTCATCGTTCAGACTGATGAAGACAGCTCCACCTCGTCTCGGCGCATCCTCCATGATCTTTATGAGCAGGATCGCAAACGCATCGGCGAGGTCATCGTGTTGCTCGACGCCGAAGTTCACGAGCTGGTTGATGAGATCTTCGCATCCGTGCCTGGGGAACATGACTTTGCCGGATTGGAGGAGCGGAGACGCGAGCGCAAGTCGCGCACGCTTGTCCTGATTCTTCACCTTCGATCCTTCGGCACGGAGCCCCTCGTGCTTCATGAACTCAATGAGGGCTCCCTGATATCCCACTTCCTCGACGTAGAATCGCACACCACGTGAGCCGCCGATAACCGTCTTGATATCCTTCGCGCGCTGCAGGGTCTCCAGAGGAGTCAGATGTGCGTTGACGGGGTTCGGGAGAATGAAGATGTAAATCTCGCTGTCAACTCGGTACACCTTAGCGGACACCATTGCCGTGAAGTCGGCACTCTCATTCTGCGAGATCGCGACATCGACACCCGTTGCCGTGAAGAGGAGGTACTTTTCCCAGTCGGCGGGAAGCTCGGGATAGTAGCAGATCCACTCACGATGGATGACCCGTTCAAGATCTGGAAGGATCCGGAGGAGGTACTCGCGGTAGAATGCGCTGTCGCTCCCGATCCGTTGACGTTCCGCTTCGATCGTCTCTTTTGTCGGGTACTTCCCCGGCCAGAGACACTTCTCGCTCCCATCGACGAGTGGGTACTCACGGTAGATGCCACGAAGCGTCCTCGCCTCAATTTCGCGCTGCAACCGCTTGAGAAGGCAGTCTTCGTGGAGGAGATTCCCGATGAAGACAATGCGAGTCCCCGTATCCCCGGCGGGAAGGAGTTCGCTCTTCACCCATTGGTACGTCTTGTCCCTGCCCTCCTTCGTCTTCACGGACATCATATCCTCGATGTCGTCACACACGAACAAGTCCGGCCGGTACGACCCGTGGCGGAACCCACGGACGGCTTGATCAATGGAGACCGCCATAATCTTCGCGCCGTAGTTACTGATCACGAGGCAGCTATTACGCCACTCATCCTCCTCCTCGCGGAAGGGTCCCAAGTCTGCTCGCAGGAGCGGATTGTGCTCCAGCTCCTCCTTGATGTTGCGGAGGTGCTGCTTGGCCTGCGCCTGCGTGAGACCGACGAGGATAACGAATTTCTTCTGTGGTGCCCCGAGGATAGCCCAGAGGACGTAGGAGAGGTTCATAATCGTGGACTTCGCCGAGCCCCTGAACG
>SICS01000017.1 GCA_009691305.1 Candidatus Peribacteria bacterium
TTAACCGGGAAGATGAGAGAGGGGATCACGAGTTCCTCCCGCTTGTTCGCCTGGTAGCTGTAGTAGACGGAGAGCCCGACTGTGGGTTCACCCAGGATGATCTTCTGCGTCTGGACTTTGGTGCCCTTGGGCATGGAGTCCATCGGCATCGGGCCGTAGTTATCGACCCTCGAGAGGAAGGTCTTGACTGCGGCTGCATCGGTGACGGCCGGATAGTCGGACTTCGCGTACGTGCGGTCCATGAGGCCGTAGACGCTCATTACTTTCTTCTGCTTCACGTGGACCGAGAAGCTGATGCCGGACGGCATACCCTGCTGGTCCAGGACTGTCTTGCCGTCGATCATGAGCGGGAAGACGACCTGCAGCGAATCGGGGATGTAGGCGTTGGCCTTGTCGGTCGTGCGGTCGTATTCGGTCTTCCATGCCTTGTCCTCCTCGGGCTCGCCGTAGTGGCTCAGGTCGATACCGTGGGCGTCTGCGAATTCTTTGGCGATCGACATCAGCACATCATCGGCCGGAATGTCACCCAGCGTCACACGTTCCGTCTGCCAGCAGGCGTCGGTGGTGCATGTGAGCGGTGGCCACTGGTCCCACTGCGCGTCGATGTTCACCGAAGAATCGCGGAAGTTAATGTACAGCTGGTAGCCCATCGGCGTGTTCTGGGCGAAGCTGAGGGAATCGATGTTCATGCCGCCGAAGGAGTTCAGGTTGAGTGTGCCGAGGTTGAGGCGCGAGGAGATCGCCGAGAGTGGCAGCGATGCCATGCTCGACTGGCGCTTGAAGACGGGGACGGTCGCGGTCAGTTCCGGCAGCGTGCCGTCGAAGACGTATTCGTTCTGGACGATGAAGAACGGCGCGATCATTTTTGCATCGGTGCCGTAGTTCATGGATTCGCTGTCCATAGCGATGGACGTGGCAGGCGCGCCTCCACCGCCACCCATGCCCATACCACCACCCCCACCACCACCCCCACCGCTCTGGGGGCGTGCGCTGATGCCGGGATAGATCACATCGTTGTCACCGAGCGAGCCGAAGGCTTGGCTGCCTTTGTCCTGGATGTTGTAGCCGAAAAGCGGAGTGCCGGTGGGGGTCGCTTGTTGCTGCATCACGCCGATGTAGACCAGCGGGATGACGATGGCGGTCGCGAGTGCGCCTCCGAATGCGTAGAAGAATTTTTCCATGAGGGAAGCAGGGGAAAGGGTAGAAGAGGAGAGAGTGGATGCGTGTTCCAGGAGTTGAGTCCGGAGCGTCGCGATGAAGTGAGGATCGGGTGCCGATGAAGGGTCGTGCTTCAGCAGGCGCTCAATGACGGGCAGCAGCTCTGCCTCGTGTTCGCGCAGGCTGGGGTCAAACGCGTAGAGTTCGGCGAGGAAATCATGGGGGTTCATACGAGGGAGGGTGAGGCAATGCCGCCGCCCAGGCTCTTGAGCGTCAGCAGGAGGAGGATGGCGAGGAGCGTGCGCAGCTGGGAACAAGCGCGGAAGAAGAGGAGTTTGCAGTTGCCTTCGCTCTTGCCGGTGATGCGGGCGATCTCCTTGTAGGGGAGGCCTTCCCACACCCGCAGCATCACCACTTCGCGCTGCAGAGGCTTGAGTGATGCGAGCGCTTTGTGGACGAGCTTGCTATCCATCGATTGGATGGCGGATGCATCGGCCTCATCATCACTGGCGATGGTCTCGGCTTCTTCCAAGTCCAACGAGTGCCCGCGCGGGTCGCGGTAGTGGTCGATCAAGGTGTTACGGGCGATGCGGTAGAGCCACGCGAGCGGCTGCCCTTTATCGGGATTGAAGGAACGGAAGGATTCAAGCGCTTTCATAAAGGTCATGCTCGTCAGATCCTCTGCGATGGCGCGATCGCGTGTCCGCCGCACGAGGTAGCGGTAGACCGGGTCGATATGGAGGGTGTAGAGCGCTTCGAAGCTCTGCAGTTCAGCCGGATCCATGGGAATGAAATGAGGAAGTAGACTCCTACATAGTGTATTACGGATTGCCGGTCATAAAGTTACAAATTAGGCAGCGGCGACGCCGGCGTCGCCGCTGCCCTAACACACGACGCGCCGCTGCCCTGACACACGACGCGCCGCTGCCCTGACACACGACGCGCCGCTGCCCTGACACACGACGCGCCGCTGCCCTGACACACGACGCGCCGTTGCATGACATTTGTGATATACTTCGAACTATCCTTCCCTTATTTCTCCTATGAAAGCGTTCTTCGCGACAAAGAATGACCTGGGCACGATGCTCCTGCGGGTCGGTGCCGGTTTGGCAATGCTGCCGTTCGGCATTCAAAAGGTGCAGACATTCGAGGGCACCATGCAATTCTTCACGGGCATGGGCATCCCTTACTTTATCGCTGTCCTCGTCGTGGTCGCCGAGACCCTCGGCGCGGTCGCACTGGTGCTCGGTTTCTGCTCGCGTTTCTGTGCAGCGTTGCTCGCCGTGATCATGGTCGGCGCCGTCTACGCGATGTTCAGCTCTGGGTACTTTGCCGGCTACGCCACACCGCTGCTGTTCCTGATCATGTTCGTGCCGCTGGTCGTCAACGGCGCAGGTGCATGGTCTGTCGATGCAGAAATCAGCAAGAAGATGGCGTAAAGTGGGGGCGATGCCCCCTGTCTCCATCACTTCTTCGTATGCCTTTCTTCCGTTGGAGGAAGGGCATCTCGCAGACCTCCGTCACGAGCTCATCCGCTTTGGGCAAAATCGCGGCCTGAAAGGCCTGGTTTTGCTCGCGACCGAAGGAATCAATGCTACGGTTTGTGGTGATGCTGATGTCATCGCAGAGTGGAAAGAACGCATGCGGGAACTGCACAGCGACATCACGTTCAAGGACAGCACATCCGAGAGCGACGTCTTTCGCAGATGGTCAGTGAAGATCAAACCTGAGATCGTAGGAATCAAAGATGCCGCTCTCCGTCCGCAGGGAAAACGACGGCATCTTACGCCAGAGGAATGGCAGGATATGCTTACCAAAGAAAATGTCGTGATAGTCGACGCCCGCAATGAGTACGAAGTGGAGATCGGTGCATTCCGCGGAGCGGTCAACCCCGGCATCGCGGCGTTCCATGAATTCCCGCAATGGGTCGACCGGGCGCAACTTCCCAAAAACAAAACAGTGATGATGTACTGCACCGGCGGGATCCGCTGCGAGAAGGCGTTGCTCGCTATGGAAGCGCGGGGATACGAGGATGTCTATCAACTCGAAGGCGGGATTCTGGGCTACCTAGAGCGGTTTCCAGAAGGGGATTTTGAGGGCGAATGTTTCGTGTTCGACCATCGCGTGGCCGTCGACCAGCACCTTCATCCCTCACTCCACTACGGCCTCTGCCCGCATTGCGGACACGCGGGCGACGTGCTCATCCGTTGCCATTGCACAACGGAACAGAAGATCTGCTCCGATTGTGCTCGAACGAGTTCTTGCCATTCCTGTTCCAAGCGATGCAGGAACGAGGTGCTGGCTACGCGTGTGTAGTCTTACGCGGAGACGAGTACAAAAAAAGCGGTCCGCCTAGGCGGACCGCTTTCTTCGTTATTGATCGAGGTTAAAGGGCGGTGTTCGGGTCGATCTGGATGCCGCCAACGTGGTCGCGCATTTCTGCCTGCTGCTTGAGGATACGGTTCGGAATCTTCTGCAAGCTCAGAGGCTTGGCCTGGATGCCGCGGAGGAGCAGGACGATGCCCGGGGAGCGGGCGAAGACGGGGCCACAGCGGGAGATCACGGCCTTTTCGTTGGTCTTGCGGCTGAACGGCTGTACGCCCGTCATGTAGGACTGTTCCACTTCGGCTTCCAGGATGCGGCGTGAGCGGCGTTCCACAAAGTTCGGACGTGCCGTCTGTCCCAGAACGATCAGCGCGGCTCCGGGGGAGCCACCACCGATGCTGGTGATGCATTTCTGTGAAAGGCTGGCCGTTACCGGTTCAGCATCAATTGTCGGGACTATCGGTTCGCCCTCTGTGGGGGTCACCGGGACCATGGAGAGGACCGGGGTGTTACGGAGCGCGTAGAACATCTCGGCCATGTTGCCGCGGGTCAGGCTGGTGGCGGGCGACGCCGTATCGGCGAGGGCACCGCGGATCTGCAGCGACTTCATCGCCATCTTGTACCAGGCCTTGCCGGCCATCGATCCCTGGGTCAGGCCGTAGGCCTTGCTGAGGATCTTGGAGGCTTCGGCGACGGAGATCGTGGCGAACGGACGGAAGCTGCCGTCGGCGTGGCCCTGGATCAGGCCGCTGTGCATTCCTACACAGAGCTCCTTGGCGTACCACTCGCTGCTCTCCACGTCGGTGAAGAGGCGCTGGAAGTCCCCCGTCTTGGTGGCGGAGATGTTCTTGTAACATCCGTCGAAGTCCTCGGCGGCGTAGAGGTGATTGATCGTCGCGAGCGTGAACTCGAGACGGTTGATCAGCCCGGCCTCGTTGAACGATCCGTCCACCGGGGCGAACATGATCGACGTGGAGAGGACATAGTCCGATGCTGGCGTTCCGGCGGCGGAGACTCCTCCCAGAGGAGTGAAAATGCTGAGCACTGCTGCAGCCAGAAGTACGAGAACGTGTCTCATTAAAAGGGGGGGGAAGTAAAAGGGCTTATAATACGAACATTTATATGTTTTGTCAATCCCCGTTTCAAGGCAGATTATTAGGTTTTAGCCCTCATTGAAGCGTAAAAGTCCAAGGACTACTTCAGGCAGATCTTCATGAGCCACTTCGCCATTCCCAGCACAATCGCGACCAGAATCCAGCCAGCGAGGCCTCCTTGGATGTCCACCGTCACAAGGTCGCGTTCCATATGGTCAATGACCCAAACGGTGAAAAAGAGGAAGAGCCCGTTGGCCAGCACGATGGCCACGATCGTCGCCAGCATCCGGAGCGGCAACAGGATCAGGTTCAACAGCGGTGAAATCAGGATGTTCATCAACGTGATCAACGCTGCGATGATCACGTAGGCCAGCAACCCTCCGGTGACAAAGAAATACTGGTCCATGTACACAGCCATGGCCCACACCAGGAGCAGTGTCAGGATGAAACGGAGAAAGAGGCGGATGTAGAGGGGCATTGGTTTGAGTATACAGGTTTTCTGCCACGCATCGCCCCTCATCCGGTCAGCCTAGGCTGACCACCTTCTCCCAGAGGGAGAAGGGCCATCATGCCTTCGATGGTTGATATTTCTCCACCTTCACAGTAATGATCTTGCCCTCCAAATCAATTGTGAAACTCTCACCACCCGCCTTCCCCATCATTGCCTTGGTGGCACTGAGGATCGTCTCCTGATGCGCTGCGAGGACGTCATCGGCACCTTCAATACTGATGATGATTTTGTCTTCTAGTTTTAAGTTCCGCTCTTTGCGGACTTTCTGGATGCCGCGGATGATGTCGCGCGCGTGGCCCTGGAGGGTCAGCTCGGGCGTGATCCGCGTATCGAGTGCGACGACGATGCCTTTCTCCGTGGCGACATCTTCCCCTTCACGCCCCCGGTACATCACGCGGGCTTCCTCTGGTCCCAGAATCTCGTCCAGGATCAGCAGGCTGCCATCCTCGCGGACGGTGTACTCGCCCTGCTTCCCCGCCTGGATGATCTCCTGCACACGTCCGCCCAGCCTGGGGCCTACCTTCCGTGCGTCGACGAAGAGGTACTGCTGCGCAATGGCGCGGGGGTCGGGGACGATATCGATGGCGTGCACGTTGATTTCTTCCTGCAGCACGCTCAGTTCCGATGACGTGATTTCATCGCCGGGCAGGGACGAGGGGGGAATGGCGATTGTGGCTTTGGCAAGGGGTTGGCGCAGCTTTATCTTCTTTTCACTGCGGATCTTGAGCCCCAAGGAAGCGATCGCCCGGAGCACCCGGTTTTTGCGGAGGATTTGCTCCTCGGTCTTCGTCAGTGTGCGGACGGCCGGCCAGTCGGTGAGGTGGATGCTGCCGTGCTTCTCCGGGACGAGGTTCAGGAAGATCGATTCCGTTATGAAGGGACAGAACGGCGCGAGGAGCTGGCAGAGGGTCACGAGGACCTCGTAGAGGGTCGTGAGTGCGTCCAGGCGGTCCTGCTCGTTCATCTCTTCCATCGCCTCTTCGGTCGTGTGCAGACCGGCCTTGCCCGCGAACCGTCGGCGCGAGAGGCGCACGTACCAGTTGGTCAGCGCGTCGATGGTGTCGTGGAGTTCCGCGCACGTCGCGCTCAGGTCATAGTCGTCGAGCTCATGGGTCATGCGGTTCACCAGGTCCTGCACTTCGGCGCGGATCCAGGTATCCAGCGGATGGCCGGAGGTCCGCCGCGTTGCCAGTGGGTCCCACTGTGCCGCGTTCGCGTAGGTGACGAAGAAGCTGTAGGTGTTCCAGAGCGGGAGCAGTACAGACCGCACCGTTTCCTCCACTGTCCTCTCGGAGAACCGGAGATCTTCTCCCCGCACCGCCGGGGAACTCATCAGTGCGAACCGCACGGCATCGGCGCCATGCTTCTCGACTACTTCGAGCGGTTCGGGGTAGTTCTTCAGCTTCTTGCTCATCTTTTTGCCGTCTTCGGCCAGCACTGTGCCGTTGACGATGCAGTTCATGAATGCGGGCGTATCGAACAGCGCACTGCTGAGGACGGTCAGCGTGTAGAACCAGCCGCGGGTTTGGTCGATTCCTTCGGCGATGAAGTCTGCAGGAAAACCGGGGGGCAAACCCCCTATCCCCCTAACCCCCTTTCCCCCGTGCTCGGGAGAAAGGGGGGACTCCTCCCCTCTCCCTGCGCCCGAGGCGCTGGGGGAGGGGCCGGGGGAGGGGGTGAATGGGTAATGGCTTTGCGCGTACGGCATCGAGCCCGACTCAAACCAGCAATCGAGCACTTCGGGAATGCGGCAGAGGAGGGGGTTTAGGGGCAGCGGGTAGGTCTCGCAGTTCTTCAGGGCTTTCCCCAAGGCGTCGATGTACGGGACGTTCTCTGTCACGAGCATCAATGCCTGGATCATCCCGCCGTGTGTCACGACGAGGATCTTCTTGCCGGGATAGGTCTTGAGCAGATGTGCCCGCGCTTTCTCTGCACGTTGCAGGAACTGCGAGAGAGTTTCACCGCCGGGCGCTGCCTCATGATGGATGCCGAACTCGCCGGATGGGACGAGAACCGGATGCTCCGCGATGATCTCGTCCAGTTTCTTCCCCACCCACTCGCCGAATTTTCTCTCACGGAAGAGGGGAGAGGCTTCCAGGATCGGCAGGTTGAGTTCCTTCGCGAGGATTTCCGCCGTTTCCTTGGTCCGGAGAAGATCCGACATGACGATGCCGTCGAACTTCATCTTCTTGAGTCCCGGTGCGGCTTTTTTCGCCTGCTCCTTCCCCAGTTCCGTCAGCGGTCGGTCGCCTTCCTGACCCTGACAGAGGCGCTGCTTGTTCCAGTCGGTTTCGCCGTGGCGCAGCAGCGTGACCTCCACGCCCGTCTCGTGTGTGCCCCCCGCCCAGACGATCTCATCGACCGTCTCCTTGTGCAGGTCCAGCTGTGCCTGCGCATCGTGGTCCCAGAAGTACGTGCTGGGCGCGGCGAAGCCGGGGTACGGCTGGTGGCACAACTTCACCGGATCCTGCTGCGTGAAGAAGTGGCGGAGGTTCATCGCGGGATCGGCGTGCGTCACGACCACGATATGCTCGCCACGGTGGTGCGCCATCGTCTCGTGCATGAATGCATCCATGCGCGCCTTTACTTGGCTCCACGTCTCCATGCCCGGGAAGTGATAGATGCTTTCCACTTTTCCGGTTTCGAGTTTGTGCGCGCGGCGTGCTTTCACGAAGGTCAGGTCGGAGAAGTCGACGCTCTTGCCTTCGTAGTCGCCGAACGTCACTTCGCGCAGGCGTTCATCCACGGTGATCTTCGCCCCCGTCGCCTTTGCGATTTCCCCGGCGGTCTGTTGCGTCCGTGCGAGCGGCGAGCAGTAGATGTGCATGACGTTCGCGGTGCGTAAGCCTTCGCCGGTGTTCGCGGCTTGCTTCTTGCCGCGTGCGGTCAGATCCGTGCCCGGCGTCTTCCCTTGGTAGACCGGCCGCACATTTCCCTCACTTTCCGCGTGGCGGAGCACCGTCACTTTGGTGAAGCGCACGGTTTTCTTTCCCATCAGGTCGTCGCGGCTGCCGATCACATCCATCTCGCCCGAATCGCCGCAGCGCCAGATGGGCAACGGCGTGCCCCAATACCGGTTCCGGGAGATCGCCCAGTCGCGCGCATTCTCGAGCCACTTGCCGAACCGCCCATCGCGCAGATGGCCCGGCACCCAGCGGGTTTTGCTGTTCGCAGAGAGCATCTTCTCCTTGATTGTCTCCACAGAGACGAACCAGGAACCCGTCGTGTACGGGAGCAGGGGCGTATCACAACGCCAGCAGTGCGGGTAGCTGTGGTTGATCGTAAAGGATGAGAACGCGCGGTCGTGCTTCTTCAAATATTCAATGACCTTCTTATCCGTCGACATCGGGTCCGTGCCTTCCGGCTTCACGTGGATGCCCTGGAAGTCCGTCACCGCGGGGATGAAATACCCATCCATCTGGATGTGCGGGAGCACGTCGACCTTCTCCGCCACCGCGACGGCGTTACTGTCTTCGCCCGTGGAGGACGTGAGGTGCACGATGCCGGTGCCTTCTGCGTCACTCACCGCGACCGCGTCATTGCTCACCACTTTGTAGACGCGCTCGCCGTACGTCTGCGGCTTTTTTTTGAGCGTCGAGGGGATCACGGTATCGACGAAGTACGGGAAGAGCGGCACATATTTTTTCCCGACGAGGTCTTTCGCTTTCACATTGCCGGTGACCGTATGCTCTTTTTTTCCAAACACTTTCTCGACGAGGTTCTCCGCGAGGATGTACGTCTTGCCCTCGCTCTCCACTTTCACGTACGCAATCTTGGGTCCGACCGCGAGCCACATGTTGCCGGGGAGCGACCAGGGCGTTGTTGTCCAGGCGAGCAGGAACTCGCGACCCCCTCCCCCCGGCCCCCTCCCCCCTGCGGGGGAGAGGGGGAGTAATTCAAACGTTGCGATCACCGATTGGTCGGTCCGGTCTTTGTATCCCTGGGTGACTTCAAAGTTACTCAGCGGCGTCGCGCAGCGTGGGCAGATGTGCATCGGCTTGTGGCCTTCGTAGATCAACTTCTTATCGAAGAGCGACTTGAACACCCACCAGATGCTCTCCATGTAGTCGGCGTCCATCGTCCGGTAGTCCCAATCCATATCGACCCAACGGCCCATGCGTTCCACCACAATGCGCCACTCCTTTGTATATCGCAGCACGGCCTTGCGGCAGAGGTCGTTGAACGCCTTCACACCCATCTTCTCGATGTCGCGCTTTGTTCCGAGATTGTTCTCCTTCTCCACGATGTTCTCGATCGGCAACCCGTGGCAGTCCCACCCAAAGCGGCGCTCCACGCGCTTGCCGCGCATGGTCTGGTACCGGGGGATCACATCCTTGATCGTCCCCGCAAGAAGGTGCCCATAGTGCGGCAGCCCCGTCGCGAACGGCGGACCGTCATAGAAGGAGAAGTGCTCTTCCTTCACCGATCCCGCCGCGCCGTTGAGCGGATCTGCCTTTGGTGCACTGCGCAGGTCGATGCTGCGCTTGAAGGTGTTTTCCTCCTGCCAGTACTTCTGGATCCCGCGTTCCAATGCGGGCAAGGATTGCCGAGGATCTACAGGGTCGAACATTTGAGCGAGGAGAAATGCATTGACCCTGAGCGAAGTCGAAGGGCGAGGGCGGGGAAGCTCTGTTTTGGGTCGACGGCGTCAAACATAATGGGATCAGTCAAAAGTTACAGGAAATACGAAATAGAGGGAAGGACGCCATTTGTGGGGTTTTTCAGATAAAGCAGAGGAGAACACAGCATTGTCCGAGCGCCATTTTCCTTGACTCTGGACCTGAAATTCCCAGAATACCCGCATCATGGGATTTGAACCACTCGACATAGCTTTGCCAGGAAGTGTAGAACCACCGCCTGCAATAACGTCTGATGGCAAGAAACTGGTTGAACCAGTGATCCAGCTGACTCTACGCCAGATCGTGGAAGAATATTCCCCCATGTTCAATAATGTTGCGGTGAAAAAACCGGATTTAGTGAGAAGTGCGTCAGAGCAGTTTCATGTGCAACCCGACCAGCTTCTCCTGCTTACCGTCGCGTTGGCGATACGCAGGTTTATCATGAGGGTGTTGGGTGGGACTGCTGCCTTGTGAAGCGAAGTATGGTAAGGTAGCTTTGCATGCCGAGCACAAAAGATGGCTTCCTGGCTCGTATTTCCTATCTCGCATCCGAAGACCAGGAGAAGGTTGCGCGGGCATTTGAGCGGTCGCAGCAATGGCATGAGGGGCAGACGCGCGACTCCGGTGAGCCGTATTTTACGCATCCTCTTGCGGTGGCCACCTATCTTGCCGGTCTGGAAGCCGAGCGCGACGTCCTGATCGCCGCGTTCCTGCACGATGTGGTGGAAGATGGACGGACGACGCTGACGAACGTGGCGTCGGAGTTTGGGCCGGACGTTGCTCGCTTGGTCGACGGAGTCACCAAACTCACCAAGATGCGGTATGAAGGCCAGCCCAATGAGCGCCAGATGGCGTCGCTGCGCAAACTGCTGCTGGCTGCGGCCGACGATTTACGCATCATCATCATCAAGCTCGCTGACCGCTGGCATAATATTGAGACGATCGAATCGCTGCGCGAAGAAAAGCGTGAACGTGTGTCGCGCGAGACGCTCGACATCTACGTCCCCTTCGCGCGGCTCGTGGGGCTGTGGGACCTCAAGAAGCGCCTGGAGCAAGTGTGTTTCCCGATCGCCTACCCCGAACAGAGCGCCGAATGGCATGCCGCGATCTCGGCAGCCCGCGAAACATTGCTTCCCGCACGACAAACATTCGTCCATGAGATCAATTCCGTCACCGCCAAGCATGTGGAGCCGGTGCTTGCGCTCATGTCGGACTACGAATTGTTCTCGAAGCTCTACGGCGATACCGACCGTCTCCAGGAGACCAACCAAATGGATTCTGTTCTCCTGATCATCCGAGGTAGCACGGATTCGCAGGACTGTTATCGTCTCCTGGGCGAAGTGCACACCCGCTATCCCGTCCACACAGCCTCCTTCCGGGACTTTATCAGTGCGCCGATGGCGAATGGTTATCGCGCCCTGCATACGACGATCTTCCTCTCCAAGAACCATGAGTTGCGACTGCGCATCCAGACGGAGGAAATGTTTGACTACGTTTCGAAGCGAAAGCTCTCCCTCTGGATTAACGACAAGACCGGCGACCTCTACACCGCATTGGCATCACTCCATAAGACGACATTCGATAAGGACCAATACCTGCATGACGTGAAGTCGACGATTATCGAACGTATCAACCTCTTCACCACTGCGGGCGAAGTGGTACGCCTCGCGGCAGGCGCCACCGGCATCGACTTTGCTTTTGCCATCAACCCGGATTCCGTCCCCATGCTTGCCGGTGTCATCATCAACGGCGTGACGCGCGAGCCCACTGCCGTACTCAACAACGGCGATACCGTGGAGCTCGCTCTGCTCCATAAAGGCGAGCGGGAGAAAAGTCACCTGCTGTGGCTGGAGAAAATCAAAACCGTCGAAGCCAGGGACACATTCAAAAAAAAACTCGAACAGCAGCCGGAAGAAGTGCAATTTGAAGAGGGGAAGAATTTGCTCGAAGTGGAACTCAGTAAGCATGGCCTCTCCGTGTGGGGATTGATGAAAGGGGCGAAGATACAGCAGCGCGTGCTTGAGCAACTACATGAGCCCTCATTCCCCGAGCTGGTCCGCAAGATCGGACGGGGCGATTTTGCCGTCACGCGCGTGGTCGAGGTGTACACCATACTGTTGCGCAGTGGGATGTCGCTCTTACAGCAGGTGATGAATTTCTTCAGCCTGCTCCGCCGCGAACGTGTCTTGGATCGGAGCTCCCAACTCATCGATATCGAGGTGTACTCGGAAGACCGCCCGAGCATGATTTATAACATCACCCGGTGCATTGCGGAGGCCAAGATGAACATCGCGAAGTTCGAGGCTTTCGCCCTCCCCCCAAAGGATGCAGTCTACAAAATCCGCTTGGAAGCCCAATCCTTTGAGCAATTCAGTAAACTGTACGATGCCCTGTTGCAACTCCAGAGCGTCAATCGCATCGTCCGCAGAAATTGACAATAGTTGCACAATTACATTTTTTATATTAGAGTATATGCTCTTGTACTCATGCCCGACCGCCCTGAACCACTGGCAAAGCTCGACGCTCGGATCGATTTTCCCCAATGGAAAGATAACTCCGAGGAAACCCGCATGGGTGGTTACTTAGAAGTTGAATATGAGAATAATTATACGGCGAACAAGACCGAATGGGATTTCCACTATTCAAATGTGCGGGATGCAACATTCACGCACATGTTGAATTACTTTGAAAAAATCAAACCCCATGGCGAGAGTGTCATTGCCGTGCTCGGTCCTGGTACGGATCCTGCCAACCGCGATCTCGGACACTCGCTGTTGCACACTCCTTTTGCCGAAGCGCGTGGAGTGCTCCTCGTTGATAGTAATGCCTATGCGTGCAAGGAAGCCTATCGGTCCGTTATGAATAAGCACGGCTTACAAGAAGACCGTGTGCAGGGTGTGAAAGTGGATTTATCACAAGGCATGACCATACCATATGCACACATCCTCGGTGAAAGTGTGGGTGTCGCCCAGTCGGAAGATGAGTTACTTGATGCGACCCTGAAGCTTCTCGAAGGCGGGAACTTCATGGATAAAGTCGTACAGAAACTGGATGAAATGGTGCGCGAACAAATGACTCGGTACCATGCGATTCTCGGTGGCGATCGGGATGATGTCGTCGACCCTCTCCCCCGCCCACTCACTGCAGGAAAGCAGCCTGTGAATGTAGATCTTTTTCTTTCCAGCATGTTGTACTCGGGCATGGGTGCAGCCGTTGAAAGCCGGCTATTCTGGCGTAACTTTGTGTACTTGGCTGAAGAGGCAGATAGTGTCCGTCGGCCCGACTCCAGAACCCTTGATGTGCGCGCAGAGATCATCAAAAACATGCACAAGATCATCACAGCCTTTGGTACCGAAATGGCGTTTATGGTCAACAAGTGGGCGATCGATAATAATGACGACGCGCGCGTGATCGGCATCTCGGATGTCTCGACCATTTACGACTATGACCTTGACGGTCGGCTGGAGGATATGGCGCTCTCCCGCATTGACCCGACCCTTGTCGCCAGCAAGCTCGCTGAGCACGGGATTTCCTTCAAGCAATCAGTTTTGCCGCATATGACATGGGATTGGTGCGACCAAAAGGGGAAATTTGCGCACCGCCACCCGATCCAGGTTTTCACCGCGAAGAAGATAAAGAGGGGATCCACGGATTCATTGGCAAACGGCAGTGGTCAGGATTCGGGGATCACTCCCCGCGAAGACGTATTAGTAACGAGCTAGAGGCACTGCAGCACATACGCCTTCACATTGCTGAAGATCTCCGTGGCTTCATCCAGCTTCGCGACCTCTTCCTTCGTGAACCACCGCATCCCATCGCTCTCGTCTTTGGCCATCTCCTTTGCTTCATCTTCATTCAGCGGCCGCGCACGGTAGAGGAAATCTATGTGCTGGTGTGCGGGTTCACTCCGCTCGACACTCGCGGGAATATTCTCCAGCAGCATCGCGATGGGTTTCTTCAGCATGTGTCCTTCGGAAGGATTCAGGGCGAAGAGATCAGGATCAGAATCGCCGACGATCTCGACGTCCAGGTTCGTCTCCTCTTTGCATTCCCTCTTCGCGGCGTCTTCGGGCGTCTCATCCTCGTCCACATGTCCGCCTGGTGGCATCCAGCGTTGCAGGCGCTTGTGCCACAGCAGAAGGACACGGCGCTTTGAATCGATCACGAAGGCGGTGGCGGTGAAGTGTTTCTGCATGAGAGCAGGATACCCGATGTGCGGACGTCCGGGCGCAGCATGCAACGCCCCTACAAGACGCGTATCTAGGAGATTGTCCCCAAGCGGAGACGTCGACGTCTCCGCTTGGAATGAAATCGTCTTATTTCTTTTTTTGCTTCGCCAACATCTTCTTCAAATACTCCCCCGTATAGCTCTCCTTTACGTTCGCGACTTCTTCCGGCGTACCCTTGGCGATCACATGCCCACCACCACTGCCGCCATCAGGGCCCAAGTCGATGATGTGGTCCACGCACTTGAGGACGTCCAGGTTGTGCTCGATCACAAGGACGGTATTGCCCTTTTCCACCAGGCGCTGCAGCACTTCGAGCAATTTCTGGATGTCGTCGAAGTGCAAACCCGTCGTGGGTTCGTCCAGGATGTAGAAGGTCTTGCCGGTCGCGCGCTTGGTGAGTTCGGTCGCGAGCTTCACGCGCTGCGCTTCGCCGCCGGAGAGCGTGGTCGCGCTCTGGCCTAGGTGGATGTAGCCGAGCCCCACGTCCTCGAGTGTCTGGAGTTTGCCCTTGATCGACGGGACTGCGGTGAAGAACTCCAATGCTTCGGTGATCGTCATGTCGAGCGCCTGCGCGATCGTTTTCCCTTTGTAGGTGATCTCGAGGGTTTCGGTGTTGTAGCGCTTGCCGTGGCAGTTCTCGCACGTGACGAACACGTCCGGGAGGAAGTGCATTTCGATCCGTTTCAAGCCGTCGCCTTCGCACTCCTCGCACCGTCCGCCCTTCACGTTAAAGCTGAAGCGGCCGGGCTTGTAGCCGCGGAGTTTCGCTTCGCTGGTCGCGGCGAACATGTCGCGCATGTCGGTGAAGACGCCGGTGTAGGTGGCGGGGTTCGAACGTGGCGTCCGCCCAATGGGGGACTGGTCGATCACGATTGCCTTGTCCAGATGCTGGAGCCCCGTGATCGTCTTCACGTCCTGGGGTTTCGTGTGTGCCTTGTTGAGCACGCGCTGGAGTTCCGGACCCAGGATGCCGTGGATCAAACTCGACTTGCCGGAGCCCGAGACGCCCGAGACGCCGATGAGCGTGCCAAGCGGAAGCGAGACGTCCACGTTTTGTAAGTTATGGTGGTGCGCGCCGGTGATCTCGACCGTCTGGCCGTTGCCTTTTCGGCGCGTGCTGGGGATCTGGATGAACTTCTTGCCGCTCAGGTACTGGCCGGTCACCGAATTCGCCTGCTTGATCAGCTGTGCCGGTGTGCCCTGTGCGATCACCTCGCCGCCGTACTTGCCGGCACCGGGACCGATCTCCAGGAGGTAATCGGCGGCCTCGATCGTCTCTTCGTCATGCTCGACGACGATCACGGTATTGCCCAGGTCGCGCAGCTGCGTGAGTGTTGTGATCAGCTTGGCATTGTCGCGTTGGTGCAAACCGATGGAGGGCTCATCGAGGACGTAGAGAACCCCCTGCAGTGCCGACCCGATCTGGGTCGCGAGTCGGATGCGCTGCGCTTCGCCACCGGACAATGTTGCCGCAGAGCGCGAGAGCGTCAGGTACTTGAGGCCCACGTTCTCCAGGAAGGTGAGGCGCGCGATGATTTCGGTCAACACTTTCTTCACGATGGTGAATTCATAATCGGACAATGTTGATGTTTTTGTTTTCACAGGTAGGGGTCGTTCGCGAACGCCCCCTATCGGCATCAATCCCTCAAAGAATTCCCGCGCTCCATCCACCGAAAAGTCCGTTCCTTCCACAATGTTCTTCCCGCCGACGGTCACCGCAAGGATCTCTTTCTTCAGGCGGCGGCCGTGGCATTCGCCGCAGGGGAGTTCCAACATGTACTCCTCTATCTGCGTCCGCATGTAGCTGCTCTCGGTCTCGCTGTGGCGACGCTGGAGGTTGGGGATCACGCCTTCGTAGGTGGTCTGGTAACTGCCGCCGAATTTCATCGTATTGATAGTGACGCTGATCGACTTGGGGTAGCCCCACAGGATGATTTTCCGTTCCTCGTCCGTCAGCTTTTCCCATGGCGTATCCATGCTGAAGCCGACCACTTCGGAGAGTGCTTCCAGCATCTGCGTCATGAATCCGGTGCGGCTGGCCGAGGTTGCCCATGGGTGGATTGCGCCTTCTCCAAGCGATAAACGGTGGTTTGGGATCACAGCGCTCTCATCCACCTGCAGGATCGCGCCGAGCCCGTGGCAGGTTCCGCACGCGCCGTGCGGCGAGTTGAACGAGAAGCTGCGCGGCTCGATTTCGGGGATCGGGAGTTCCGGGTGTTCCGGACACACGAACGACTCCGAGAAGCGTGTCTCCTCATTGCTGTCCGTATCCAACACAATCAACGAACCCTCTCCTTTCCGCAGCGAAAGTTCCACAGAGTCCGCGAGTCGCGAACGGTTCGGGTTTGCTTTGCCGTCTTCTATTGATAAGTCGCGAACGATCAACCGGTCGACGACAATCTCGATGGTGTGCGGCTTCTTGGGATCCAACTTCGCGTCTTCATCCGTTGTCACCACGCTGCCGTCCACGCGCATGCGCACGAAGCCCTCACGGCGGATCGCTTCGATCACCTTCACATGTTCGCCTTTACGAGCAAGAACCACGGGCGCGAGGAGGAAAATCTTCTTCCCTTCCGGCATCCGCGCGATCGTCTCGACAATTTGGCTGGTCGATTGTTTGCCGAGCATCCTGCCGCACACCGTGCAGTGCACTTTCCCGATCTTCGCCCAAAGCAGACGCATGTAGTCATAAATTTCCGTCACCGTTCCCACTGTTGACCGCGGGTTGCGCGGCGCGGTCTTCTGGTCGATCGAAATGGCGGGGCTCAGCCCTTCGATGCTCTCCACTTCCGGCTTCTCCATCTGCGCGATGAACTGGCGCGCGTACGCACTCAAGCTCTCCACGTAGCGGCGCTGACCCTCGGCGAAAATCGTATCGAAGGCGAGCGACGACTTTCCGGAGCCCGAGAGGCCCGTGATGACGGTCAGTTTGTTGCGCGGGATCTGCACATCGATGTTCTTCAGGTTGTGCATTTTTGCGCCTCTGACGATGATATGATCCATAGAGTTGAGTAGTGGAACCCGCCTACGCTCCTTTCTATGCTTAGGAGCTTCGGACGGGCAGGCACGAAAAACAGCCCGTCCGCCTGGTCGGAGCCGCGAAGGCTTCTCAGCTTACACGAAAAAATGCGTTGTGTCTAGGGTTAGAGCTATAAAGAAGCCGGTAAAATGGAATCCATCGTAAAGTCTTGTTAGAGGATCTGTGCGGTTCTATTATCCCTCTCCATGGCTATAAAACGCCCCACTGGCAAAAAAAGTGTCACGCTCCGTGATGTTGTCGTTCACATGCAGGGCATGGAACAGCGGCTGACGAAACGAATTGATGGAGTGGATGTACGAGTATCCAGGGTAGACATAGGCCTGACAAAATTAGATAACAGATTAACAGAAGTTGAGGAACGTCTTACGACGCGTATTGATGCTCTCGATGAAGATCTCACAGCGACGATCATGGATACGGTCAAAATCCGCAAGCATGTCGGCATGGCTGTTCCGGTCGACGAATAAGCGATGTTCACCGGCATCATCGAAGCAACGGCGCAGATTCTCAATGCAACTGGCAACGGTGTGGTCATCGCGCGCCCACAATCTTTTGATGACCTCAAGATCGGTTCGAGCGTTAGTGTCTCGGGGGTCTGCCTTTCGATCGTTGAGCTGACGTCTGACACGATGCGTTTTGATGTTGTCGATGAGACACTGCAGAAGACAACGATCGGATCTTTCAAGAAAGGGGATCGGGTGAACCTCGAGCGAGCCATGAGATCAGATTCACGGCTCGATGGGCATGTCGTTCAAGGTCACGTCGAGGGAGTCGGACTAGTGAAAAGTGAAAAGTTAACAATGAAAAATGCGTTGCTCGTTCTTCAACTTCAGAAATCTATGGCTGATGTTGTTGTTCTAAAAGGTTCAATCGCTGTTGATGGAGTCTCTCTGACGGTCGCTGACGTCCAGGGAAGTGATATCACCGTCGCGTTGATTCCCCACACGCTGAAGAAGACGACGCTCGGGTCATTGAAGAAAGGGGATCAGGTGAATATCGAAACCGATATCCTTGTCCGCTCACACCATGCGCACTGACCATCACACATCACCGCTTCCCAAAGCCGATCCGTCGTGGAAAATCGGGATCATCCGTTCCTCCTTCTATAAGGAAGAGGTGCAGGCACTGGTCGACGGGGCACGGAAGACGCTGCTCGAAGCCGGAATCAGCGAATCGAACATCAGCGAACACCCCGTCCCCGGCTCCTTCGAGATCCCCCTTCTCGGTTCAGCCCTTGCCGCCGCGAAAAAAGTCGACGGGTTGATCGGCCTAGGCATCATCGTGGAAGGGGAGACACACCACGCGGGACTCGTTGCCGCCGAAGCCGCGCGCGGGATCATGGATGTGCAGGTGCAGTATGCGATGCCGTTCGCGTTCGAAGTGCTCTATGTGAAAGCCCTGTCGCAAGCCAAGGAGCGCTCATCGGGAGCGGACAACAAAGGGGCGGAGGCCGCGCGGGCCGTCCTCTATTCTCTTGCCGAGATCTCCAAGTTGAGTTGTTGATTCATTGAACAATTGAATTGTTCAAGTTAGCATGCCGCCGTTCCCCCCGTTTTCCATGCGCACACGCATCTCTCTTTTCCTGACATCCCTCCTTTTGCTCGCGCCGTCCTTGGCGATGGCGATCCGCTTCCCCGATGTGCCGACCAGCAACGCGCACCGCATCGCGATCGAGGAGCTCAGTGACTTGGGCGTGATCAGCGGCAATCCCGACAGCACGTTCCGCCCCACGGATCCCGTGAACCGCGCGGCGATGCTGAAGATGGCGTACATTGCGGCGAAGATGAATCCCGAGAAAGCGGGAGGGTGCTTCACCGATGTGCAGCAGGGAAGTTGGTACGAGTATTACGTGTGCGATGCTGCAGCGAATGGGTTCGTGAAAGGGTACGGCGGCGGGCTCTTTAAACCCGCACAGCCGGTGACGCGCGCGGAAGCGATGAAGATCGTGCTTGTTATCTTCGGCATTGCCGATGCCGGTTCTACAGAACCGATCACGATGTACAACGACGTTGCGACTGCGGATTGGTTCGCGGGCTACGTGCGCAACGCGATTGCGAGCAAGATCCTCCCGATCTCCGGCCAGGAAGGCCCTGCGTTCATGCCGAACAAACTTTTGGAGCGCGGTGAGGCGGCTGCCTACATCTGGAACGCGATCGGCGCGCGCGGCAGCATGCACATTACTGTTTCGCCCTCGTCTTCGTCCTCTTCCTCCATCACCGCCCAGGAATCCATTGCAATGACAGAGATTGAGAAGCGCGCGGCAGCCGCGCAGCGTGTGATGGATCAGGAAGCCAAAGCGCTAGAGCATGCCAAGGAGAACACCCGCTGGGTGAACGTCCCCTTCACCGACAAGCAGATCTTCGACGGCAAGACGCCGTTCTCGTACGAGTTCGTCCTGAACAGTGCCATGGTGGTGGATGTGCAGACCACGCTCACCGACTGGACGAGCGGCGGAGTCAGCTGCCGCCTCTATCTCCTCGGTCGCGCAGGCTTCTCGCAGGAGTACTACCTCGGTTTCCAGGACGGCAAGAACTGCGTGATCCATGCGGCACTCTCGCCGGGCAACTGGCACCTCCAGCTGGAGCCCGAGAAACTTGCGCCGACGTTCTCGATCTCAGTCAAGCAGGGCAAGGGTGACGGCAACGACGGCTTCTCACAAGCCGCGACGCTCCCGCTCGGACAGGTGCGTTCGGATGGCCTCGAGGCGGGTGACCTAGAAGATTGGTACACCTTCTCCGTCCCACGGGATGCGAAGACCGTCGAAGCTGGCGGTCGCGAGATGGTTCTGCGCGTGAGCAGCTCCGATCCGCTTGGCTGCCTCATCTATCCTATGGATGACGTCGACCAGTACGGCTTCCGCGGTCCCGACTGTGGCTACAAGTACGTGTACCCGCCGGGGACGTACATGGCGAGCGTGCGCCACGCTGCGCCGCTCACAGTGCGCCAGACCTACTCGATCCAGGTCAAATAACACGACTCTATGGAATGGGAAGATTCCGGCGGGCATCCGCCGGTTTCTTCTGCTACAATTTGGCTTACTGATGACCTTCCTCTCCACTATCCCCCAGGCCTTGGACGCGCTCCGCGCGGGGCGTTTCGTGATCGTGACGGACGATGAGGCTCGCGAGAACGAAGGAGATCTTGTGCTTGCTGCAGAACACATCACCACGGAGACTATGGCCTTTATGATCCGCCACACGGGCGGCGTCGTGTGCCTCCCGATTAGCAATGCGATCGCGGACCAGCTGGAACTCCCGCCGATGGTGGCGCAGAACACGTCGCGCCTCGGGACGCCCTTTACCATCAGCATCGACGCCGCGCAGGGCGTCACCACGGGGATTTCTGCTGCGGACCGTACACAGACCGTGCGCGTCGCCATCAGCACCGTCGCGAAACCCAGTGACCTCCACCACCCCGGCCACATTTTCCCGCTGCGCGCGCAGGATGGCGGCGTCCTGGAGCGCGCCGGACACACCGAAGCGAGCATCGACCTTTGTCGGCTTGCGGGCCTCCGCTCGGGTGCGGTTCTGAGCGAGATGATGCACGACGACGGCGTGATGATGCGGCTTCCCGCGATCACGGAATTTTCCAAAGAGCACGACATCCCGGTTGTCTCGATCGCGGACCTGATCGCGTGGCGCTGCCGACACGAGACGCTCGTGCGTCTGGAGGCGACATCCAATCTTGAGACGGATACCGGCGCGTGGACTGTCAATGTCTATCACGACGTACTCAACGACCGTGACCACGTCGCGCTCGTCAAAGGGAAAATACATGCGCTCCATCCCACACTCGTGCGCGTGCACTCCGAGTGCCTGACG
Source organism: Candidatus Peribacteria bacterium (assembly GCA_009691305.1). Classification (GTDB taxonomy): domain Bacteria; phylum Patescibacteriota; class Gracilibacteria; order Peribacterales; family Peribacteraceae; genus JABFSS01. The sequence goes on from SICS01000017.1 coordinate 20,798, forward strand.
GGCGATGCCTTCGGATCCGTGCACTGTGATTGTGGCCAGCAGTTGAAGCTCGCGATGCAAAAGATCGCCGACGAAGGCGCGGGCGTCCTGCTCTACCTCCGCCAGGAAGGCCGCGGAATCGGCATTGCGAACAAGATTAAGTCCTACGCGCTCCAGCAGAACGAAGGCCTCGATACCGCCGAAGCCAATGAGCGGCTTGGTTTTCCTGTCGACCTCCGCACGTACGGCATCGGTGCGCAAATCCTCAAGGACGTCGGCGTCGGACATCTCCGCCTGCTGACGAACAACCCGAAAAAAGTGATCGGGCTCGAAGGGTATGGGTTGCACATCGTCGACCAGCTTCCGATTTCCATCACGCCGTCTTCCGAAATGCAGAAAAAATATTTGAAAACGAAGAAAGAAAAGATGGGTCACCTGCTCGGGGACGCTTAAAATTTATTTTTCCGTGATTTTCACAACAAAACAATTTTGTGTTTACGCTTTGTAAATTACTTTTCAAGAAAAATAATTTCTCGTACAGTCGGAAGAGTTTTATTTCCTTCCCTCTCTTCTATGGTTAAGAAAAAGAAGAAGGCAACGAAGAAGAAGAAAAAGTCGTCGAAGAAAAAGAAGAGGTAGTCCTCAAGAGTCGACGACGGGCGCCGTGTTCCCCACAAAGGAGTCGCGGCGTCTTTTTTGATGGATGCGTTTCACTTTCTTCCCATCATTACTCCAGCACCAACTTCTTCTGACGGTGGTCGATCCTCGCGCGGAACACCGGATGATTTGGGGCAAGTGCCTGCCGAGAAGCCTCCAGGTGCTTCGCATCGAGATCCGAGAGTGCAGCAAGCAACGCAGTGCGGTCGAGATCACGTGAGGGGATGTGCATCACGTCGCTCGCGATTTGGGCCCAGCGGCGGTCGGACATGCGTTGCATCTTCAAGTCTGTGATGAAAATAGAAGACCCGTCGACTTTCGGTTGCACGAGAGCGGTGTCGTCTAACTCGCCGCCGTCCCCATCCAGAATGAGGGCAGCTTTTTCGTTGTGATTGCCTCTGACGATGCGGTGGTCAACTTGCCCGGAAACCTGGGGGTTCGGGTTCCAGAGACGGTTGTAGAATCCGCGCATGAGGGCGCGGAGCATTTCAGGGCGCACACCTTCGTATTGCCCGGGACGGTTGAGGATTCCGTTCAGGTGTCCGCATCCGGGATAATTGATCAGCGCCTCCCGCACGTCTTCCATGCGGTCGCCGGGGTTGCGGATGAGTTCCCTCGCCTCCTGAACCGGGACATGAAATTCATGGGCAACATGTTCCACTGCATGGCTGTCGGTGTGCATATAAAAGCGCGCACTCCTGTTCAGCGTCAGAAGTCGTCCGAGTGATGCATCGATTTCTCCATTATTCAACTGGCGTCCGCTCACGTGCTCGGCAGCGGCGAAATCCTTCAGGGTGGCTCCCATGTTGCCGCCTGGTTCCGAGATACAGCACTGGTCTTCGCGGCCGTCCATGCACCGTACCTCTTCAGTGTTCAGAATCAGCCCGGCCGGCCTCCATTCTACGAGGGAATTCTCCAGATGACGTTCCATGTCCTCGCGGTCGAAGAATTGCTTTTCACGGCTAAGGGCGTATCGAATTGCTTCGGCCGTCGTAGCACCAATAGCTGCGCTTGCACCGTACTTTAAGAGGTCACGGCGGCTCATCCATTCTGAGCCTTTTGGGGCTTCGGGCTGGGGGTCTTGTCCGTTGTTTGGGATATCAGCAGTACTCATAGAAAGAGATTATTATAATATAATTTATTAATTAAGTCAAATTCATGCACACAACCATTCATCCATATTCCCACGAGGAAATCAAGGCTCTAAGAGGTCACTTTTCCGTAGGCAGCACTTCACGAAAAAAGCACCTATCCATGCTTTGTTGTATCCTCAATGCATGCCCCTGTAGCTCAGCCCGGATAGAGTATCTGGCTTCGAACCAGAGGGTCGCAGGTTCAAATCCTGCCGGGGGCACCATTCGACTCGTCCGACTCGGCGGACTCGCTCATGGCAAGCTGGAACAGCCATGAATGATATACTTCGTTCACTATGATCGAAGACAACTCCGACGATGAACTGCGCAAGAGAGGCGTCGACCGGCTGCAGCAGCCAAATCAGTACTATCAGCTGAAGAAGGAGATCGAATCGAAGCAGAAAAAAGCCGACCTGCAGACGGAAAAAAAGCAGGCGCGCAAAGAGCTGACGAAGAAGCAGGCGAAATTAAAGCAGGAACTTGCCAAGAAGGGCATCGAGTCCGCGCACCAGCAAGCAAAGACGGAGCAGATGATCCAAGAGGCACAGCGGCAGCAGGGCGCGCAAAAAGAGCAGGGGACGACGGAGCAGGGCGGGGCGGGGCCCGTGTAGTTTTCTGCCCCTCTCCCGCTGGGAGAGGGAGCTACTCTAAGAACAGCACTGCGTACATGAATGCGATGCCGAGGATCATGGTCAGCAACTGAAGGATGCTCTGCTTAGGGCGGCTCTGCCGGTGGAGTTCCGGGATCAAATCCGATCCCGCGATATAGAGGAGGTTCCCGATCGCAAACGGCAGCAGGTATTCTGTCAGCGATCCGACCATGCTGCTTCCGAAGAGCACGAGGACTGCGCCCGCCACTGCCGTTAGGCCCGAGACGAAATTCCATCCCAGCGCGCTGCCACGGGAGAAGCCGCTGTGGATGAGGACGGCGTAGTTGCCGATTTCCTGTGGGATTTCATGCAGAATGACCGCGATGGTCGTCGCGATGCCGAGTTCGGCACTCACCAGGTAACTGCCCGCGATCAGCACGCCGTCTATCAGGTTGTGGATCCCGTCGCCGACCAGGCAAAGGACGCCCACGGGATGTCTGTGCTCGTGCTCATCGTCGCCCGGCAGATGGTGGTTGTGGTGCCAGTGGATGATTTTCTCGATAATGAAGGAGAACAGGATGCCTCCCAGGACGATGAGCATGGCATTGCCGAAGTTCGTCGTGTCTTCCGCGAGCTCCGGCAGCATGTGCAGGAAGACGTCGCCGAGGATTGCCCCCGTCGAGAAGCCGACGAGATAGAGGAGCCCCTGGCGCATCAGCCGGGTGTTCATCAGGAAGAGCGCAATCCCCGCAAATGAGACGAGGCTCACCGCGATGACACTGAAGAGGCTGAGGAACATTGCATCAGACATACGTGGCAGGATACACGAATCTCCCCGTTCCCTGATATACTATTTCCCCATGCAAGACATTGCGACCTTCGGTGCTGCCCCTCGATACGCTCCTCGCTCCGCTCGGAGTTACTCGGGATGACAACCTTCCCTCGATGCAAGATATAGCAACATTTGCGGCTGGATGTTTCTGGGGAGTCGAGGAGACGTTCTTGCAGACGCCCGGTGTCCTTACAACGGAAGTCGGCTACGCCGGCGGCACCGTCAAAGACCCGACCTATGACATGGTCTGCACCGGCTCAACCGGACATGCAGAGGCTGTGCAGGTGACGTTCGATCCGGAAAAAGTCTCATTCGAAGATCTTCTCAAAATTTTCTTCGAGAACCATGACCCGACGACGAAAAACCGACAGGGTCCCGACGTGGGCGATCAATATCGATCCGCAATCTTCTTCCACACGGCTGACCAGGAGATCGCGGCAAAGAACACGATGTCTACGCTCGACCAATCCGGAAAATTCAAAAGGTCGATTGTTACGCAGGTGTCCCCATTCACGAACTTCTATCCCGCCGAGGAGTACCACCAGCAGTATCTGCGGAAGAATGGGCTCGGATCCTGCCATATCTAAACCAAAAACAGGATGACAATGCTCTCACTTCACATCGCTGAGAATGACCCGCCGCTTCCGCAAGATGAACTTGTGGAAGAACGTGTGCCAGTATTCGAACAACCCTCGGATCAGCCCATGCTTGAACCGACGTCCTGAAAAGATCACGGCCGGGTGTGCGAGATACACGATCTTTCCGATCTTCCGCACGCGGTTTGCCAAATCCAGATCTTCGTAGGCATCCGCTTCGGCATCAAAACCTCCCGCTTGGTCGTACGCGGATTTCCGCACTGCGAAGCTGAAACCGGAGAGTCCGACGTTGCGGAAGAAGAAGCCGTTGATCACGATGCAGAGCGGGACGATCGTGTTGAAGACTGCATTCTTCCACCAGCTGAACTCGGTCAACATCGGACGGCCGGTGACCGCCACCACATCCTGTCGTAGCATGAGAGCCCCCGCGAACGCAGTAACCCAGTTCGGCGGCACGATCGTATCGGCGTCCGTCGAGAGGATGATCGATCCCGTGGCTTCGGCGAACCCCCGCGCCCGCGCCGCGCCGCGCCCTTTTTTCCCTTCATGGATAATCTTCAGGGGCAACCTGGACGCGAACGTCTGTGCAACCTCCGACGTGCGATCGTTTGAACAATTGTCCACGAGGATGATGTCGAAGGGGATCGATGTCTGTTGCCGCGTGAACGCCTCCAGGCACGCGGCGATATGCTCCTCCTCGTTGAATGCCGGGATCACGACGGTGACGGCTGGGGACATGTCACTAGTGTAACTCACGCTTTGCGCGTACGCGCCGGTGTGGTCAAAAACGTATACACCGTCAGCGCCACGATGCCCGAGACCACCAGCGTGATCTGGTAGCGCAACGGAAGGCTTCCCATGTAGGCGTACATGAACGCTCCCGGCCCGACCCCGATCGCAGTTGCGAGCAGGAATTCCTGCCGGCTCACGTGCGTGAACAGCCCGAAGGCGTAGCTGACGATGTCGCCGTGCACCGCCATGCGGATGAAGATCATGTGGAGCAGCCCCTTCTTCTTCACGATGTTCGTGATGGTCTCCATCTGGGAGCGGGGGATGAGCTTCGTGATGATTGGCCTTCCTGCAGATCGCGCAAACTCAAACAAAACCTGTCCGCCCAGGATCCAGGAGACCATTGTCAGGAACCCGGCGACCGGCCAGCCCCACAGGGCGACCGCGACAGGGATGAACGGCACCAAACTCCCGAAGGGCACCATCACCGTCATAATGCCCAAGAGGACGTAGAGCGCCATCCCGTAGAGCTTGGAGCTCTCCTCAATCGACGTTTCGATATCACCCATGTAGCTCTGCAGCACGTACGATACCCCGATAAACATCACAAGCCCGATGAGCAGGGGCCAGATTTTTTTCAGAACCTCGATCATGGTTCCCTACTCTACACGGAACCAGGCCCGATGCTCACTTCTTGAATACCAATTTCACGTTCACCGGCACGGTCTCTTCGAGCAGCTTGTCGCCGTAGCTGTCGTTGCCGATGCCAAAGTCTTTGCGCGGCAGGTCGTAGTGCGTGGTCAGGTAGTCGTCAGTGATCTCCGCGGCCAGCGAGATCTCCTTCATGACGCCCTTCAGGATCAGATCACCTGTCACGTCGTATAGGTTGCCGCCCTTACTGACGATACGGGTCGATGTGAACATCGCTTTGGGGTACTGGTTGGCAGCGAAGAAGTCCTCCTTCTGCAGGTGGGCGTTGAGTCCCGCGGCTTCCGTCAATGCGCTCGTGACGTCCACCTCGGCCGTGATCATTGCTTTCTCCAAGTTTGCGGGCTCGGCCGGATCCAGGCTCACCGTCGCGGTGTACTCGGTAAATTTCCCTTCGTGGTTGATGATGTTGCTCTTGCCCGTGAATGAAATGACGCTCTGTTCCTTGTCGATTTCCTTCATAGTCCCCATGAACGTCGTTTCCGATCCTGTAACAGGAGCATTTTCCTGTTCCGTGAGTGACGAGGTGGTGCAGGCGCAGAGCGCGAGCAGGGACAGGGCGACCAGGGGGAGCTTGAGCGAACGCATGGCGAAAGAGGGGAATGGATGGAATCTAGAGTCGAGGAACTGTGGATCAAGAACAGGTTAAGGCGCAAGGGTATTTGGCGGGAAGGGGGCTCTGGCTCGATACCACCGGCACTCCATGGTAGGATGCCCCGGCTTTGCATTGGGGAGTAGCCAAGCGGTAAGGCAACGGGCTCTGAACCCGTCACGCGGGGGTTCGAATCCCTCCTCCCCAGCCACGTCAGCTTAAGCTGACGTGGCCAGCCACTCTTCCATTTTGGAGTGCCGTTCGATTTCGGGTGCCTGA
>SICS01000018.1 GCA_009691305.1 Candidatus Peribacteria bacterium
TACGTCGATATATTGGGCACACCTCACGGACATGTCACGGCTATGTCACTATGGGGGCAGTTCATCAATCGAACAGGAGGACTGCGACGAGATCGGGCAAGCAAATTTTTAGCTCGGGCGCATTCTGCGGAGAATACAGAAGAACTATTGGACGCATTTCCATTAAGACATTTGTCAGCAGGCTGCGGTATAGAAGAGTTCTACTCGTTGTATGAAATTGTCTAAGAAGCTACCCATCAGTCCCAATACGGCTCCCTCAGTGCCACCTCAATCACTCCTCTTTCTCTTCTTCGGCTTTGAAACCGGCAACTCCACTGCAGTGATTCTCATCAATTCCGTCATCCACTCACTGTTCTCCCAGTGATCTTCTTCAATCAGCAGGAACGGTTTTGAGCCGGGATAGGGCGGAGCTTCTTCCAGATTCTTCGCAAAGACCTTCCCAGCCTCAGTCGGTTTGACGAAGAGCTTATCGTCGCACACGAGGGCAACGACTTTCTCGTTGCAGTAGAGCGCGTACTCACCAAACATTTTGCGTGCTCGGACCGCTCCTGCACCGGAGACTTGCGTGACCAAATACTCGACGATCGACTCCTGTGTTGCCATGTTCATAGTGTAATCGATCACGGCATTATTCCTTAGACTCTTTCCCTGAGCGGATGATCGGTTCCCTCGAGTGGCTATTCGTAAGAATCTTCAGTTTATGCGGAAAGGAGACGCTGGATTCCGTGAGAAGGGCAACGGTTTCTTGTACGAGATCTGCCATCGGATGTCGTTCCAGCTTCCCCGTGGTGAGAAGATACTCAAGCCGAAACTCGGCCTGCATATCATCAAGTTTTTTGGCGACTTTGAAGATTTCGCCACCAGATGTTCCATTTTTATCCAAAAGAAATTTCAGCAGGTCTAACTGTTGTCTGTATCCATCGATCAGTTCCATCGCGGGGGTTGTCTCCCCCCGCCGCTGCCTGCCTTCGTCCAAAATTTCACGAAAAGTAACCATAGCCTAATCCCAGTACGGTTCTTTGAGCGCAACCTCAATAACTTCATCCAGCGTCTTCGTCGGTTCTTTCTTGCGCGGCTTGCCGTCGACCTTGAAGACGTTCTTCATGGAGCGGTAGGTGCCCCACGGATAGAACTTGCGCCATGAGCGGCGGCGCTCTTCTTTGCCTGGCTCCGGCGGTTTCGGAATGTACGGAAGCGCTTTGATGTCTCCGTTCTTGTTCAGCTCCACTTTCGACACGACCGTGTTCGAATCGGGATCCACGTACACGAGGTCGTAGGGTTCCCAGGTTGCCGTTGGCTGTTCATCAATCGTCTCGGTCATGATGAGGGCATGGTAGCACACCACAAAGCCCCTTTCTCCCGCGCACGGGGGAAAGGGGTTGGGGATAGGGGGTCTATGGATACAGAGGATGGTCCTCCGCTGCTGGTGCGGGCGGAGGGGGTGGGGGCGGAGGGGGGGCGATCAGGGTTTCCTTGTGATCGACCGGTTCGTGGTCTTCCGGATGATGGAAGAGTTCCTGGCCGGAGTTGCGGCGTTGCTCCAGGAAGCGGAGGACGGATTCGAAAAGCGTGACGAGGGTGCCGACGAGGCAGAAGTAGATGCCGAAGCGTACCTCCATCCGGGAGAAATCAAAGGTGAATTTCGTGAGCACCGTGAGGATGGCGAGCACCAGGACCGACGACTGTGCCGAAATGAGCAAACGGATGATTTCTCGGTAGCGCTTGCGGATAATCATGGGCCCTCCGGCAAGCGGTACGAGCGTGAGGAGCAGGATGAAAAGGTTCAAGAGGAAGACCGCCAGGCCCAGGAACGACGTGTAGAAACCGAGACCCGAGTACGTCTTCATCTCCCCACCCAGCCATTCCCCGCTGATCCACGGCAGAAACACGCTTGCGACCGCCACGAGGGCGCCGGCGTTGAGGATGCGTTCCTCCAGTTCGAGGGAGAGCAGGCTGCGGACGAACCGTGATTGCATGCCGCGAGGATACCATATTTTCTGATAGCCTATATCCATGGTGCATCCGCTCCTCATCGACGTGCGCGAGGCCTGCAAATCCAAGAAGACGGGGAAGGGCCAGTGGACGTACGGCTTCGTGTCCGAGTTGTTGAAGAGGGGCATCCCCCTGACGCTCGTCACCGACCGCGCTATCCCTCCCGAGTGGACGTCGTTCCCGTGCAGGGTCGAATACATCCCCGGCCGGAGTGTGATGTGGCATGTGAACGTCATCCGGTTCCTCCGACGCAATCCAGGCGCAGCCTATGTGAGCCCGGTCAGTTACATCGTGCCCGCGTTCGCGCCGCGCTCTGTCCGCTGCATCCCGATCGTCCACGATCTCATCGCGTTCCTCCACGAGCCGCACGACCGCAAAGCCAAGTGGATCGAGCGCCTCACACTCGGCAGTGCCGTCCGAAAAGCCGACCGCGTCTGCACGATCAGCGAATCGACGAAGCATGATCTCCTAACAAGATATCCCTTCCTCCTGACTGCGCAGGTCGCCGCGATTTTCGCCGGCCCCATGGATCCCAACCCCGAGCCGTCTGCCATACCATCCAAGGTGATCCTTTGCATTGCTACCCTGTGCCCTCGGAAAAACCAACTCCGCTTGATCCAGGCATACTCGTCTCTCCCGGACGAATTACGCTCCGTGTACCGCCTGGTCCTCGCTGGCGGGCGCGGATGGGACGATGCACCGATCCTGAAGGCGGCCAAGCGCGCGCCGGGGGTCGAACTCCTTGGCTACATCGATGGCAGTGCGTACGAGTCGCTCATCCGCACGTGTTCGGTGTTCGCACTCCCCTCCCTCTACGAGGGCTTTGGGATGCAGATCCTGGATGCGATGCAACGCGGTGTCCCCGTGCTGACCAGTGACCGCGGAAGCCTGCGCGAGTTGGCCCAGGGTGCGGCCTTCATCGTCGACCCCACGAGCGTCCTCTCCATCACCGACGGCCTCAAGCGCCTGCTGACCGATGACGCGCTCCGTACGGAATTGCGCCAGAAAGGCACGGAACGCGCATCGCACTTCTCCTGGAAGAGGACCGTCGACCTCTTCCTCGAGTGCTATCATGGGGGCAGATGACGACGTACTCTCGCATCGGCATAACGGTGAAGTCCGACCTCAGTGAGAAGGACGAGATGCTCAAAAGCATCCTCTCCATCATCAAGAAGGCGGGCGCGCATGCGCACGTCGATATGCCGCGCGTGAAGGGCCTCAAGTCTGCCAAAGGCGTCCCGGAATTCACGTGCACCGAAGACATCGATCTCCTGCTCGTGCTCGGCGGCGACGGCACGATCCTGCGTTCCGTCCGGGAGCTGCAGAACTTCTCCGTGCCTATCCTGACGATCAACCGGGGCAACATTGGCTTCCTTGCCGAGATGAATGCCGAGGAAGTGCCGGAACTTCTCCCCAAGTTCCTCCGAGGTGAAGGCGTCATTGATGAACGCAGCGTCCTGCGGGTCGTCGCGAAACGAAAATCGAAGATCCTTGCGGATTGTTTCGTCCTCAATGAAGCCGTCATCTCGCAGGGCAGCATTGCCCGGTTGTTCGACCTCAAGACGATGGTGAACGGTGAACCGCTCACCACCTTCCGGGCCGACGGGCTTATTTTGGCTACCCCAACAGGGTCGACGGCCTACACGCTCGCCGCAGGCGGCCCCATCGTCGATCCGCATCTGTCAGCCATTATTCTGACGCCCATCAACCCGCACAGTTTCAGTCAGAAGCCGATCGTGCTGCCTGGTGACCACAAAGTGGTAGTCGAAGTGCTCACGAAGGAGAACAAATTCGGTGGCGTCGAAGTCAGTCTCACGCTCGATGGGCAGATGTATGTGACGCTTCAGCGGCACGACATCATTACGGCCACGATCAACGCGCACACGGTTAAATTCCTGCGAGGGAGGAAGGAAACTTTTTACACCACGCTACGGACGAAACTGAAGTGGGGTGAGAGGCCGGAGGAGTGATACGACTACAAACCGAACTTCTCGAAGTGGAGGCTTTGTACAACCGATTGGATGTACGTCTGGGATAATTCATCTGCAGGACGAATAGACATCCTGCCTTTTTTCAAAGGATTATTATCGGACGTCCAGTGTTCGTCTTGTGCATGCGGAGATACGAGGCCGTTTCCCATCGCACTCGTCTGTGAGGGGATAGCTAAAATTCCTCTGAGCATGTTCTGTGTTGATTCTGCTCTCAAATTCGGCAAATCTTCAATTGTACAGAGGCAAAGATACAGTGGTTGTCGATTACGAAGGAGGAGGTGTCCAACCACAGCATCAGCATCCTGAAGTTGGTGCAAAACGCAGACTGCCATGTCCGCATCAAATTCGACACCATCAGGAAACCGACTTGTGCCCGGCACATCCCCTAACAGATTTCTATCCTCGCAGTCATGTAACTTCGGCCATTGATGAGATTTCCATTGCATGGGGATTCCAAGTCGCTTTCCCGCTTCATCAAAACGCCCGGCAATTTCCAGACTTTTGCTTACAATAACTTCGGTTGTATTTGCAGCACGGGCATCACCCAGTCTTTCACGCGTAGGCCCCTTAAAGTAGAGGTGGACCTGCAATGATTCCGCTTTTTGCATGAGTACATTGTTTTCTAATCGAAGCCATTGTCAACTTTTCACGATCATCTCCCCTCGTTGTTGGCCTGTACCAATGAGTTTTACGGGCAGTCCTGTTTTCTTCTCGATGAACAGGATGTAGTCCTGCGCCTCTTTAGGCAGCTTCTCGAATGCCGTGATGCCCACGGTCGAGGTCTTCCAGCCTGGCATGTTCTTCCAGGTCACTTTGCCGCCCTCTTCCATCTCGACCCCGACGGGGATGACCTCCTCGGTATCGAGCACATCGATTTTGGTGATGTTCCAGCAGTCGAATCCGTTGATCTGCGCGGAGAACAAGAGATCTGGAATATGGAGCCAGCCGCAGCGACGCGGGCGCTTGGTCACCGAGCCATACTCCCCTCCCCTTTCGCGTAAGCGGACTGATGCTGCTTCGTCCGCCTCTGTCGGGAACGGGCCGCCGCCCACGCGCGTGCAGTACGCCTTTGCGACGCCGATGCAGGATTTAAGAATTTTCGGCGGCAGACCCAGCCCCTGCAACGCGCCTGCTGCCGTGGTCTGACTGCTCGTCACATGGGGGTAACTGCCGTGGTCGATGTCGAGGAGCGTCGCCTGCGCTCCTTCGATCAAAATTTTCTGCTTCTTTGCAATCCACAGGTGCAGCTGTTCGATCCCCGTGAGAAGCGGCACCAGGATCTTCTGCGCCTTCTCGAAGGCCTCACATTCACTGTCGATGTTCACTGTCACGCCGTACATTTGCTTGATGGATGGTGCCCTGCTCTCCAGATATTTTCGGACGTCAGCAGCAGTCCCCGCGAGGGCTTCCATCCGTAGACCGTTGCGAGAGGCCTTGTCCGCATACGCGGGACCGATACCGCGCTTGGTCGTGCCAATCGCGTACGCACCGCGCATTGATTCCATCGCAATATCGATCTCCTTGTGGAACTCAAAGACGATGTGCGCATTGCGCGTGATGTGCAGCCGGTCGAGGATCTCGACACCCGCCGCCCTCAGTAGATCGATTTCCTCCAGCAGCGTCGGCAAGTGGATCACCATGCCAGAGCCGAGGTAGACCTGAACGTGCGGGTGAAGTGAACCTGATGGAAGCAGGCGGAACACATGCTTCTTTCCATTCACGACAATCGTGTGCCCGGCATTTGCGCCACCGCACGCCCGCGCGATCACATCAAAATGCTCGGCCAGAATATCGACCGCCTTCCCCTTCCCCTCATCTCCCCACTGCGCGCCGATAACGGCGGTGACGGGGCCGAGGGAGGAGAGAAGTTCCCGCATGCAGAAAATGTATCATGGAAAAGACGAACGCGCTCGTAACTTCGTTTCTTCGTCAAGCGTTGATGCGGTTCGACGAAGTAACGAACATACGAAGTTACATTAGGTGTGGTGTGAAGCTTCCATGACGTACCCAACGCAGAAAGGATGCTTCTCTGCTTCTGCGAGAATCGCGATAGGAATTTCATTACCCTTTTCCCCCCCAAACAGCGCCACATGCGGCTCAAAATCCTTCACATCAGACATGAGATCATTGCCGGAGGGAATATAGGGAGGGTTGCTGACGAGCAGGAACGGTTCGGTCAGATCTTGAACAGGTGTGAGTCCATTCCCCTGTCGGAATGTGACGCGGTCAGAGACACCGTGACGTTCTGCATTTAATCGAGCCACTTCCAGAGCTTCTGATGAAATATCCGTTGCGATGATCTTCATCTGGGGCAGTTCGAGTGCAAGCGTGACGGCGATGCATCCACTCCCGGTTCCTACATCTACAATCGTCAGAATTTTTAACTTTTCATTTTTCATTCTTAACTTTTTTGAAACGACGACGATCCCCTCATCCACTTCATCAACCGCATCTTCTCCATCTTTGAGGAACTGCAGAGCCCTTCGGATGATTCCCTCCGTTGATGGCCTTGGGATCAACACCCGCCGGTCGACGGTGAATGGCCGGCCGTAGAATTCCTGCTCACCGGTGATGTACGCGACGGGCTCGTGCCTGCGCCGACGTTCGACATCCTTCATGAATGCCGTCCAGTGTTCCGCGCTGAGCTCATCATCGCCATGGGCGAGCAGCCACGCACGATTCTTGCCGAGAACGTGGCTCAGCAGGACCTCTGCATCCGCAGAAGGAAGACCCGATCCTTGCAATGCTTCTTTGACGTGCATGGGTCTATCATGCCTTGTATGACGATTGGGATCGACTGCAGATTCGCCTCGACGCAATCGGGTCTGGGCCGCTACACGCGTGAGCTGGTCCGGCATTTGGTGCAACGGAACGACCGCGTAAAGTACGTGCTCTTCGTCAACAGGCAGGACCCGTGTACGTGGCTCCCCTCTCCGCTTCCTGCTCACTGCAAGAAGGTGAAGGTGTCATTCAAGCACTACTCCCTCGCAGAGCAGATCCTCTTTCCGTGGAAACTCCTCCGCCTGAACCTCTTCTTTGCCCCGCACTTTAACGTGCCGCTCTTCTGCCCTGTCCCGTTCGTCGCGACCATCCACGACCTGATCCTGCACCGCTATCCCAACCAGGCGTCGAAATTGAAGCGCAAGGCATACCTGAAGGTGATGCAGCACACGGTAAGGTCAGCGAAGTCCCTCATCGCCGTCAGCCGGTTCACTGCCAGTGAGCTGACGAAGCAGTACGGGACGGTCGCCAAGAACAAACTCCGCGTGGTGCACGAGGCGCCCTCGCCGGAATTCCACCGCAAAGCGGCAGCAACCTCCGCGCCGGTGCTTAAGAAGTATGGCTTGAAAAAGCCATTTTTCCTCTACGTCGGCAATGCGAAGGAGCACAAGAATGTCCAAATGCTGATCGACGCATACCAGTCGCTCGATTCGACGGAAACGGAACTCGTGCTCGTCACGGGCGGGAAGGAAGCCGATGCATTGAAGTTGTGTGACGGCGTCCGAATCCTCCGCGACGTTCCCGAAGCTGATCTTTGCGGCCTCTACTTCTTTACCGTCTGCTTCGTGACCGCGTCACTCTACGAAGGTTTCGGGCTGTCCGTGATCGAGGCCGCTGCGTGCGGGAGCCCTGTCATCATTACTGACTGCGGTGCACTGCCGGAGATCGCACCGATGGGCGCGCGCATTGTGGAGCCGACGGTCGAGTCGATCGCCGACGCACTTCGCGAACCTCCTCCTCCGTCGGATCCCGGAAAATTGAAGACCTGGGACGAAGTCGCCGCCGAAACATTTGAAGTCCTGCGGTGAAGGTTCATGATGTCCCTATGGACTCCCTCAGCTCCATTCTCCCCAAAGTCCTGCACCGCCGCGGGCTGCATAAGCATGCCGTCGCAGCCATGGTGACGCATCGCGCATTTGAGTGGCTCAAGACGGCCGTCCCCCACTGCATCGACCAATTGCACGTTGATAGCCTCAAGGATGGTGTCCTGACGATTTCGACCTCCCACCCCATTGCGGCACAGGAATGCATGCCGCTGGTGCCCGCACTGACGGAGTTTCTGCAGAGGGAATGTAAGGGGGCGAGTGTACGGGAGGTGAGGTTTGTGAGGGTGCGGTGACGAAAAGAGTCCAAAGATTCCGAAGAGTCCAAGGACGAGATCTAGAAGCAGGTGTGAAGCTTTCTGACGTTCCACCCGTGCTTTGCCAAATCGTCCTTGGAATCCTTGGACTCTTCGGAAACCTTCTCGCAAGAATGCCTTGCCCTAGCCCTTGCCCTAGCCCTACACTGCCGCGTCAATGCTCGTCATCCGTCTTCAGCGAACCGGCCGCGAAAACCTCCCCACCTACCGCTTGGTGGTGGCTGAGAGCGCACGCCCGGTGAAGGGAAAGTACCTCGAAGTTGTCGGGCACTACCTGCCGTCGCGCGAACCGTCCGTGTTTGAGCATGATGATGGTCGCATCAAGGAGTGGATCTCCAAGGGCGCGACCCCGAGCGACACCGTCGCCCGCCTGCTGCGGAAGGCCGGCCTCGACGGCATGGATAAGTTCATCAAGAAGTACTCGAAAAAGAAGTCGAAGAGCGCCCCGCCCGAAGCGGCCGCTGCCGCTCCAGCAGTTGCCCCGGCAGCCGCAGCTTCAGCTGCGGAAGTCCCCGTAGTCGCTCCAGAAGCCCCTGTTGAGGTGAAAGTTGAGCCCGCTCCAGAAGCCGCTGTTGAAGTGAAAGCTGAACCCGCACCGGAGGCGCCTGCTGAGGTGAAAGAGGAACCGAAAGCGTAGTTGCGGCGTTCCGCTCCAGAGGAGTAAGCTTTTTGCGTGATGACTGATACGACAGATGCCATTGCCGGTCTCGACTTCCTGCGTTTTGTCCTCGAATCCCTCGTCGATGACCGCGACCAACTCAAGGTAGACGGGCGCACCGACGACCTCGGCATCCTCTTGACCGTGCAGGTGAGCGAACGCGACATGGGCAAACTGATCGGCAAAGGCGGCCAGACCGTCAAAGCGCTCCGCACGCTGATCCGCGTGATCGGGGGCAACGTGAACCAGCGTATCAACATCAAGGTCCTCGAACCTGATACAACACTCCCCTCCCCCCCATCCGTATGATTCGCGAACTTTTGGAAAACGGCAGCGTGATCGACATCTTCGCCACCTTCATTGCGTTGGGGATGATTGCCGCGTCGATGCTGTGCCTCGTCTTCATCATTGTCGGAGGCATTACCTTTATCCTCTCCGCTGGCAATGAGGAGAAGATCAAGAAGGCCGTCCACACGATCCGTTTCGCGATCATTGGGTTATTCGTCACCTTCATCGCGTTTTTCGCGGTGTCCTGGATCAGCAAACTGCTCGATATCCCCTTCGAACTCAACTTCTCCACGATTGTCGCGCTGATGCAGGACATCTTCGGGGCGCTGCAGGGTTAGTAGCTATCTGGGAGCGGGCATACGTGCCCGCTGATCGGCAGGCATGTATGCCTGCCCTCCACAATTATTGGGATGACGACGAATGCTCGGATGCGGCCGGCCACGGGAGGACCGAGCGTCCACTGCGCGTTGCGAGCTGCAGGAGAAGGTCGTCCTTGATGAACTTGATAAGTGCCACGTCACCGGCGGGGGCGGTCATCTCCATCGCGTTCTTGAGGTCCTGGCCAACGCACCAGTGGCGGTCGCCACCCCACGCGGATGGTTCCATCCACGAGTAGCCTTTGAACTTCGTCGTGCCAAAACTGACCGGCTCGATCCTGCCCTGCGACTGCTCGAGCGTCTTCCCGCCCCAGGCCTTCAGTGCCCGGATACGGATCCAACCGTAGCCGCAGCTTTCGCGCGGGATCATGTCGATCCGCACGATGCTCTCATGGATACCGTCGTCCGCGACTTTGCGGAACGAGAGCTTGTCGATTCCCTGGTTCACCGTCCAACTGCCCGGGAGCCACACCTGGCGGTCGATGAAGACGCCAGTCGTTGACCCGCGCGTCATTGCGGTCGTCGCACCAATGCGTCTCTTGCCGTACGCCGAAACGGAGACCGGAAGGAGCAGCGTGAACACTGTCAGAGCTGAAGCGAATCTACGCATAGGACCAAAAGTTACTGGAAGATCGACTCGGGGAGCAAGAAATAGGGTGGTGATTTCAGGAAATGGGAGCGGGGTAGATTAAGACCATGATCGTGGTGGGCAGTACAGGGTTCGAACCTGTGACCTCCGAGGTGTAAGCTCGGCGCTCTAACCAGCTGAGCTAACCGCCCACGAGAATCAGTGTAGCGTTCGCGCCAACCATCCGCCTGGGCGGATAACCGCCCACGCTTGCAGGGTAACAGAATCCCCTTCCCGAAGCCCGTAGCGTGCATTGCCCGGGCACGGCTTTTCGCGTACACTCTCCCGGCTATGATGAACATCTTCCTCACGATCGAAGCGGGGGTCGCGATTCTGCTCTCCATCTGCATCCTGATGCAGCACCGGGTCTCGGGCCTCACCCAGACCTTTGGCGGCAGCGGCGCGGTCTACGTGCAGCGGCGCGGCGCGGAGAAAGTCATCTACAAGCTGACGATTATCCTATCCGTTGCCTTCTTCAGTATCGCGGTACTGCTGTGGTACCTACCTTCGTAAAACCCCACCCCTGATGCGCCGCATTCTTCAGCTCCTCTCTGCCATGACGCGGTGTGAGAGGTGGATCCTCTCCATGCTCGTCGTGTTGCTCATCCTGAGCACCGGGGGCCTGCTGAGGCTCTTCTATTTGCGCAACACATTGCTCGTGCCGGCGAGCGGCGGCACGTACATTGAGGGGACGGTCGGCGAACTCCAGCCGTTGAACCCATGGTTCATTGTGCGCAATGACGTCAACCGCGACATCGTCTCTCTCGTCTTCTCTGGATTGCTGCGCTTCAACCCCCACACAAAGAAGATTGAAGAGGATCTCGCGACGATGGCCGTCAGTGAGGACGCCAAGGTGTACACGCTCACGCTCAAGGACAACATCTTCTGGCATGACTCGACCAACGGCACGCCGCATCCCGTGACCGCGGACGACGTCGTCTTCACCTACAAGTCGGTGCAGGACCCTGTGTTCCCGAATTCCCTGCTGCGGCAGAACTTCCGAGGCGTGCATGTGGAAAAGATCGACGACCGCACCATCCGTTTCGCGCTCGATGAGCCGTACAGCTTCTTTCCGAGTAACCTGACGCTGGGCTTGCTGCCGCAGGCATCCTTCGATGGTATCCCGGTGGGCAAACTCGACGAGGCGGTCGACTTTGGCTTCGCCCCGGTGGGTGCCGGGCCGTACCGCGTGAAATCCATTGTCCGGACGGACATCAGCACCGAGGTCACGCTGGAACGGTCGGAACGTTTGCTCGCGCCCATCTACCGACTCGACCGTGTCGTCTTCCGGATCTTCTCCGACTACTCCTCCCTGCTTTTGGATCTGGGCAACATCGAGGGTGTCCGGCTGGTGCCCCGTAACGATGAGGGGCAGCCGATCCTCCCAAACCGCTTCACGCCACTCACGTACACGCTGCCCCAGTACGTTTCGCTGTTCTTCAACATGGACCGCACCGAACTCCAGGATCAGAAGCTGCGCATCGGGCTGCAGCAGGGTACCGATAAGCAGGCGATCGTCGACGCCATCCACGAGTCGGTGATCGTCGATACCCCGTTGCTCGAAATCGATACCTCCGACTGGCGGTACAAGTTCGATCCCGATGCGGCGCAGGGTGCGCTCGTCGCGTCGCGCTGGAACCTCCCTGAGCGATACCGGCTCCAGCGCATCCTGGAAGAGCGAGATGCCAACCGTTCGGGGCTCGTCCATCCGCCCCGCGTCGTGCTTCTCGATGAAACAAAAACGCTGACGCTTTCCGGCTCCATGCCGCCGATGCCGCCGAACGCGCGGATCAATGACCGCGAGATTGGCCACTATCTCACCGGCACGGGAGCGTGGGTTCTCGGCTTGCCGCTGCTGAAAGGAAGCGGCGCGATCCAGCCTGGGCAAAATTTGGTCAAAATCACCGGTGGGAAGCCCGTGCACATCATCGATTCCTTCTACGTGTTCGGTGCGAAGGACCAGGATGAATACAAGCGCGCGCTCGAAGAGGAGCGGATCGTCGACCTGTACAACCAGACGAAGGCCGGGAACGGGTCGTCCAAAATCGCTATCGGGCAGCTGACAGTGGACCGCGGCATGCTTCGGATGCGCGTCCCGTCTGATCCCCCCAGTATTCGCAGAAACGAGAAGGGTGAACCACTCACGCTCCATCTCCTGACGAGCGATGCACCGCGAACGTACCGCGACATCGCCGAAGAGGTGAAGAGTCAGTGGGCAAAGCTCGGTGTGTCCGTCATTGTCGACCTGCCGGATTCCCTCCAGGACTTCCAGGATCGCCTGCTCCGCCGCGACTACGACGTGCTTCTTTTTGGCCAGTCATTGCTCGATAACCTCGACAGTTACCCGTACTGGCACTCGAGCGGCATCCAGCGTCTGACAGGATCGGACGCGGACCTGCGGCAGGACGCGTACAACCTTTCCCAGTACACGTCGTTTAGTGCTGACAAGGAACTTGAGACGGTTCGCAGGACGACGGATGAGAAGGAACGCCAGACTGCACTCACATCCCTGCGAGAGATCCTTAAGCAGGACGCCCCCGCGATTTTCCTGTTCTCGCCCAAGTACGTCTTCGCCCACCACCACGATATCTTCGGCGTGGAACTCGGTTCTTTGTCCCTCCACAGTGACCGGTTCCTGACTCTCTACAAGTGGTACGTCAAACGTGAGCGAATCTTTAAACCCGGGATGGGATGGTTTTCGCTGTTCGGCTGGCTGCCCAGCCTGCTATAGGCTTTCCGATCAGAGCATGCCAGCATTGACGTTCTAGGTGCGGAAGCGTACACTTTTCCGGCTCTATGAGTAGCCAAAGCGTCGATTCTTCTCCACCAATGGAACTGCTCCTCCTCCAGGACATCGTCGGCATCGGCAAGCAGAACGACATCATCGTCGTGGGCGACGGCTTTGCCCTCAATTGCCTCCTTCCGGAACGGAAGGCTCTCGTTGCGACCCCCACGGTCCGCAAGCGGTACGCTGACCAGATCAAGCGCCGTGCGGAGGAACGCGAGCACGACCGAAAGATGCAGCTGGAAGCGGCCGGCATGATCACGGGCAAGATCGTCCACTTCATTCGCAAGGTCACCAAGACCGACAAGCTCTACGCCGCCATCTCCGCAAAGGAGATCAGCGAAGCGCTGGCTGCGGAACACTCCGTGAACATCTCCGCCGACAAGATCCAGGTCACCGAGCCGATCAAGTCCGTTGGGAACGCGACGGTGCAGGTCTCCATCGGCGATACCATGGTGCCCCTGCTGATCAGCGTGGCGAGGGAAGAGGCGAAGGTAAAAAAGGCAGAGTAATAATACGGCTGTAGGAGTTTGGCCGTACAATGTAGAGGTGTTTATTTGGCGAATGCCGATACTGGCTTCTTGCTCTTCTTTGCATCGATAGAAAGCCCGAGAACCGTACCAAGATGAGGGCGAAGAACGGTGAGTCATTCAAGTTCACCGAGTGACGAGTAGAATAGCGAGACGCGATTTCAACACTTTTCATCTGAACAGTGGAAAGGGGTCTGCTACTTTTCGATGTTGTAATTCGGAGTAATATGAAGCAATGATTCAAGGTATTGCTTCAAAGAAATTCTTTATCACTACTCTTTTGTGTGTTGCACTAAATATAATTCACGGTTTTGAGGTTTCGATGACGGGTTTCTACATTACCAATCCAGATTTTTATCCATACACCCATCTTTTTTCTTCGATTCCCGAAGCTGTTTATTATGTCCAGCATGGAGTTGGATATGTGTTTCTTCTTCTCATGCTATTTTTTATCAAAGGTGGGAAATGGTCACTTGTTCCGCTGTGGCTATTCGCAGTGCTGCTTGTGTCTGAAACACACCATCTTTTCAGAATGCTCATCGCTGGTTCGTACCAGAGCGGTGCAGTCACCTCGGCAATTTTTATCGTCGCCAGTATTTTCTACATCAAAGAAGTTCTTTTACTGATGAGGTCGACCAAACCTATATGACCAACGCTTCACCAACTAAAATCATAGCGAAAAACGCTGCGCAAAACTCGACGGCGTAAAGACCGAGCACGGCAAGTCCATCGTGCGCCACAATGCCCGTCGGCAAGGCGTCCTTACCGAAGTGAAGACGAAGAACGAGAAAACGGGTGGATGCACACTTTCAACTATCACAGGATGGCTTCAATTCTTCTTTTCCAGTTTCATCATTATTCCAAAGAGTTGCCCTTAGGACTTTCCGATGATGACGAAAGTCAGGCTTCATTGATAAATCCACGTAGCTTGAATTCCTCAATCAGCGTTGGTGGTAAAAGTCTTTTCATTTGATCTACTGTCATTTTTAAACCATGCACAGGAGAGCCAACCTCTCCTGTTTTTGGGTTTAGTGCAAACCCCCCTTGTCCAACTTGAGCAATAGCAAGATTTGTTGTTTGCCCTTCGGCATCGAATACTCTTTGCAGTTCTAGAACAGTACCCTTTTCCCCACGAGCAATTGTCATTGTAACTCTTGGCGGTAATTGCCCTTCTAAAATTGGAAATGTTTCAAAACCTCCTTCGGTTATATTTGGATTAGTCATAGACTCTGGGCGTTAAAGATGAATGTGAACATTATACATCATTTAAATACTCTTGTCTATTTGGTGGGCCAGGGGGGATTTGAACCACCGACCCCCGGTTTATAAGTCCGGTGCTCTAACCAACTGAGCTACTGGCCCACGTGAGACATCCTACCACCGATCAGAATTTCTTTTAGGTAGTCACGACCTTTGCCAGTCTTGAAGAACATTTCTCTTGCTTTTGCTTCTTTCCGAGTTCGAAACGCCTCACTATGAACCTCCTTCCATGGGCCCCGCCTTTTTGTGTATGAGTCGAAACCATCATCCGCATTGTGTTCAAGAAGACGCTTCTCAAGATCGCTTGTGTGACCTTTGTACAGAAGGCCATTGGAGTTCTCTAGCACGTAGGCGAAATACATAGTGGATCATCGTATCTCCAATTCAGGATTTGAACCACCGATCGGCCTAGGCCGATTTATAAGTCCGGTGCTCTAACCAACTGAGCTACTGGCCCATCTGTGACGCTGGTGGAAGAAAAAGCAGAGAGTCCGAGCTTTTTTACTTTATTCGGCTCGGCTGCGCCTCGCCGCGGCCAACTGAGCTACTGGCCCACGCTTACCATGCATCCTACCACACGCCAGTCTCGGCGCAGTTCCGAGCCCGTGCGAGGAACGGAGACGGGTGGTACGATCTACGCATGCGACGGCTGTTTGAAGGTAAACGCGAGAAACGCATCCTCATCGGGCTGATGGCGCTGACGCTCCTCGTCTTTCTTCCGTTCGTCGGGAATGCGTTTGTCGGCTTGGATGACGATTATTTAATCTACAACAATCCCACGGTCCAACATTTCACCCTAGGTGGCTTCAAACATGTCTTTACCAGTTACGACCCGCAGCTCTATATCCCGCTCACGTTCGTCAGCTACCAGATCAACGCCGCGATGTTCGGGATAAACGCGACGGCGTTCCACATGGTCAACCTGCTCCTGCACTGCGCGAATGTCGCGTTCGTCTTCCTCATCCTCCGTCGCCTTACGGGGAAGCCTTTCGTCGCGGCCTTCACCGCGGCGCTCTTCGCTGTGCATCCCCTGCAGACGGAAGCCGTCCTGTGGGCTGCGGGGCGCAAGGATTTGCTCTCGGGGCTCTTCTTCCTGCTCTCGACGTTCTTCTATCTGCGCTACCGCGACGCCGATTGGCACAAGAGGAACCTCTGGTGGAGCATCGTGTTCTACGCGCTCGGATTACTCTCGAAAGTCTCCATCATCCTGCTCCCCGTCTGGCTGGTTATGATTGATTGGGTCCAGAAACGGGAGGCCGATAAGCGCATTCTCACCGAGAAGATTCCCTATGGAGCCCTTGCGCTCCTCTTCGGGATCATTGCCGTTGTGGGAAAGTCTCGCGTGCTGCAATCGTCCGGGAATCTGCTCAATATTCTGCTCCCCCTCCGCAGCGCGACGTTTTACCTGGAGAAGATCGCATGGCCCTCGGGTCTTTCCGTCATCTATCCCTATACCGGTGACGGCGCACACCTTGCGGCGGATTTTGGCTTCAGCGTGGCCTGCGTGCTGGTCCTGATACTGCTGTTCGGCTTTTGTCTCGTCCGGAAATGCCGTCTCCCTGCATTCGGCCTCGCGACATATTTCGTCCTGCTCGCGCCGAGCTTCACCACGTTCTGGAAGAACGGATTCCTGTATTTCGCGTCAGACCGGTACGCGTACTTGGCCTCGATCGGGATATTTTTTCTCATCGCACTGGCGCTCCAGTATCTGTGGACGATGATGAACAAAAGGCGGGCAGCCGACCTCATTATCGGCATCATGGGCGGAGTGCTCATCGTGTCCATGATCCCCCTGACGCGATTCCAGGCTTCCGTATGGGCAAATACGGATGCGCTCTACCGCAACACGCTCCAGAATTATCCCGATTCCGTCATGGCACACACGAACCTTGGTTTGGAGCTCCAACATGCGAAAAACTTTGTTGAAGCCCAGGACCACTACAAGCGCGCGATCGAGTTGGACCCGCATTCCGTGAACGCGTACTTCAATCTCTCATCGCTCTACGCCGAGGAAGGCAAATCTGAAGAAGCGAAGATGGTCACGCTTCGCATCCTCGACGCAATTGCTGCAGACCGAATCGTCAGCCCCGCGGACCTCCAGCCGCTCCTCTGGCTCGTCGGAAAGCTCGACCGGCTGGGTCGGCCGGATGAGGCTGTCCGTCTGCTGAAGAAATTAGTCGAAATCGTGCCGCAATTTCCGGAGCCCAAGCAGATGCTCGAACAACGCCCGGAAAACACTTGATTGATCAGCGGTTGTTCGCGATCCTCGGGGCATGAAGCGTCTCATTGCACCCATCACTGTTTTGTTGCTCCTCACTGCGTGCTCCGGCATGTTTGGCGTAGGTGGTGGCCAGAGCTCGTCATCGCTTGCGGCCTCATCGTCATCGGTTGCCACGGCTGACATCATCGTCGACTCTCCTGCCTCAAATGGCACCGTCCAATCGCCGCTCACGATCACCGGCAGGGCGAAGGGCACCTGGTACTTCGAAGCGACGTTCCCCATCCGCCTGCTTGATGATCTCGGCAATGAAATCGCTGTCGGCCACGCGGACGCGCAGGGTGATTGGATGACCGAAGACTACGTCCCCTTTACGGCGACGCTTCCCTTTACGACCGCGGCGAAAAACGGCACCCTCGTCCTGCACAAAGACAATCCATCTGGGCTGCTGGAGAATGATGCGAGCGTGAGTGTTCCGGTGAGGTTTCAATAGACGCAGGTCTTCGACCTGCGTACGCGCGTCGAAGACGCGCGCTAGGATGACAATGTTTTTATGAACTCCCGTGCGTCTTTCTTGGATGTGACGGAACCGTTTTCTTGGGCTTCGTGGAGGGCTTGCAGTGCCTTTCCGACCTCAGCACCCGAGTGGATGCCCAGGATCTCCATCACTTCGTCGCCACCGAGCAGTGCTTTCTGCGGTCGCGGATGTGCATCCAAGTATCGGTGATAATCTGCAACGATACCGTCATACAGGGTGTAGTTCGACGGTGTCGTGCCCGCGATATCGAGTCGGAAGAGCTGCAGGAGTTCGGGGAACCACGGATGGTAGTACCAGTGCGCCTTGCGATCTTCGGGCATCTCCAGGAACGTCATCGACATGTGGTGGCGGATCAGCCAGTCGATCTTCTCGATGCGTTTGCGTGTGCATTGCAAACGCTCGAGCGCTTTTGTTGTGAGGTCAGCGGAGATCGTTGCGTGGTGATCGAAACGAATGCGCTCCTTGATACTGAACGTCTGCACTTTGCCGCAGTCGTGGAAGAGGCCGGCGATCCGCACATCAATCCCCTGCTCATCGGCAAAGCTCCGCAGGAGTTGCATCGTGTGGTTCCAGACATCGCCTTCGTGGTGATAATCCGCCGGCTGCGGTACGCCCTTGCAGGCCGAGAGTTCTGCGAGGAACTCCTGGAGGATGCCGAGTTCCCGCATATCCTCGAATGCGCGGTCTGGATGCGGGCCGAGGAGCATCTTCTCGGTTTCCCCCAGCAAGCGGCTGCCGGAGAGGACGCGCACGAGCGCGGCCTGTTCACGCAACGCTGTGTAGGTCTCCGGATGATATTGACCATCAAGGAGCGCGCGAAAGCGCACGGCGCGCAGGATCCGCAGTGCATCATGTTTGATGCGAGTAGGCGGGTCGCCGATGAATCGGACCAGGTTCTCCTTCAGGTCCGATTCCCCGAGCATGGGGTCGAAGAGTTCCTGTGAGATGGGGTTCCAGTACATCGCGTTGACCGAAAAGTCGCGCCGCTTGGCATCCTGTTGCCGGTTTCCGAACACGACTGCCTCGGGGTGGCGCCCGTCGCTTGCTTCATCGTCCTCGCGGAACGTTGTGATCTCAAAAATGTCGTCACCCAGCAGCACGCGCGTGCTTCCTAATTGCCCGCCTTCTTCCTTCGAGCGCGTGAAGAGCTTGCCGACCTGCTCCGGTGTCGCTTCCGTCGCGATATCGATGTCGGCGGGGATGTGGCCCTGGAGCATGTCGCGGACGGCCCCTCCCACCCACCACGTATCGAAACTTGCGTCATGCAACGTCTCGACGATCTTGTACGCGCGGCCGCCATGCGGTGATGCGAGCGTTTTCGCGATGATGTCCTTTGAGAGAGGCATTAGCACAATCATAGAACCACTTCAGAGGCATTGTCATCCTTCGCTCCGCTCAGGATGACGTCATGGTTCGACGAGCTCACCATGACAACAGCTATACTACCGTCATGCTGCGTTTCGCCGTTGCTGGCTGCCCCCACACCACTCCCAAGCCGGGAGGCACCATCGAGGGCATCAAGTACGCGAAGAAGCTCGGTATAACGGCGATGGAGATCGAGTGGGTCCAGAACGTCCCCAAAGACCCCAAGCGCATGGAGGAAATCCGGAAGATCTCCGAGGCCATGGACGTCACGTTGACTGTCCACGCCCCGTACTACATCAACCTGAACTCTCCTGATCCGGTGACGCTCGCGGCGAGCAAGCGCCGAATCATCGATGCTCTCTCGATGGGTGAGATCGCAGGTGTGCGCTCTGTTTGTGTCCACGCGGCCTTCAACCTCGGCCAACCGCCGGAGGCGGTCTACAAAAACGTCTACAAAGCAGTAGAGGACATCCTGAAACAGAAGAAGCTCTTTCCACATGTGAACCTCGGGCTCGAGACGATGGGCAAGCCGACGCAATTCGGCACGCTCGAAGATGTCCTCAAGATCAGCAAGGAATTTGACCTCTATCCCGTCATCGATCCTGCGCACCTCCACGCCCGCTACAACGGCGCCGTGAACTCCACAAAGGAGTGGGATGAGATGTTTGACCTCTATGAGACATACCTAGGCAAAGCATCTCTGAAGAACGTCCACATGCACTTCTCCGGCATCGCATACGGCCCCAAGGGAGAGAAACACCACTTACCGCTCCAGGAGAGCGACGCGAAGTGGAAAGATTTCATTACAGTACTGAAGAAACGCAAGATCGAGGGCACCGTCGTCTGTGAATCACCCCTGCTGGAGGAAGACACGTTGCTCATGCAAAAAACGTATGAGAAGATAGGTGTATGAATATCGCTATCAACGGGTTCGGACGCATCGGACGACAGGCGCTGAGGATCGTCCTCGACAAGCATAAGGACGTGAAGGTCGTCCTGATTAATGACCTTACGGAACCGGCCGTGCTCGCCCACCTCTTTCAGTTCGATAGCAGCTACGGCACGTATCCTGGCGACGTCATCGCCGGTGCAGATTTCCTCTCTGTGGACGGGAAAAAGATCATGATCACTGCCATCAAGGAACCTGAGAAATTGCCGCACAAAGAGTTGAAAGTCGATGTCGTCCTGGAGTGCACCGGGCGGTTCACCAAGCGTGAGGACGCAGCGTTGCACCTGAAGGCAGGCGCCAAAAAAGTCATCATCTCCGCGCCCTGCAAGGACAAGGCGGATGCCACGATCTGTCTCGGCGTGAATGAAGGGATCTACGATCCGAAGTCGATGCACGTGATCAGCAACGCCTCCTGCACGACCAACTGCCTTGCACCGATGGCGAAGGTCCTCAACGACGCCTTTGGTATCGAATGGGGCCTCATGACGACCATCCACAGCTACACGAACGACCAAAACCTGTTGGATTTGCCACATTCCGATTTGCGAAGAGCCCGAGCTGCTGCGGTAAACATCGTGCCGACAAGTACAGGCGCTGCAAAAGCTATCGGCTTGGTTATCCCCGAGCTTAATGGAAAATTGAATGGCTCGTCGATTCGCGTACCCACTCCGACTGGAAGCATAACCGACCTGACTGTCCTTACTGGAAAGGATGTGACTGTCGAATCCATCAACGCTGCATTCGAAAAAGCTGCAAAGTCTGGCTCCCTGAAGGGCTATCTCCGTTATGAGACACGCCCCATCGTTCTCCACGATATCGTTGGAGACCCCGCCAGCTGCATTTTCGACTCCCCTCTCACGCAAGTGATCGGTCCTTCGTCAGGTTCAGGACGTATGGCGAAAGTCTTCGCCTGGTACGACAACGAGTGGGGCTACAGCAATCGGATCGTGGAGCTTGCTGAATATGTCGGTAAGAAGCTCTGACGGTTTGTCGTGGTGGCCTGCGAACCATGACGTCATTCTTCGCAAGCTCAGAATGACAGAGCTATTTCTTCTCTTCATCAACGACCTCCGCTTCCTTCACATTGTCATCGGGTTTCTTCTGTGAAGAGTCCGTTTGCTCCTGGTTCTTCTTGGCGGCTTCCTCATAGACGATCTTGCCGATCTCCTGCGCTTCGGTTCCCAATGCCTCGGTCGCCTTTTTGAGGTCATCTGCGCTTGCGTCTTCCTTCTTGAGGAGCTCTTTGACGTCGTTGATCTTCTCGTTGACCTTCTTCTTTACGGGATCTGGGATTTTCGCATCGTACTCGCGCATCTGTTTCTCGATCGTGAAGACAAGAGAATCCGCGTTGTTCCGCGCATCGACAGCCTCACGACTCTTACGGTCTTCTTCCGCGTTGATCTCGGCGTCCTTCGTCATCTTCTCCACTTCCTCTTTGCTGAGCCCCGTGGAGCCCTGGATGGTGATGTGCTGCTCTTTTCCCGTGCCCTTATCTTTGGCACGAACGCTGAGGATGCCGTTGGTATCGAGGTCGAATGCGACTTCGACCTGTGGCATGCCGCGCGGTGCGGTAAGGATCCCGTCGAGGATGAACCGGCCGAGGGATTTGTTGTCCTTGGCCATCTCGCGTTCGCCCTGCACGACGTGGATCTCCACGGATGTCTGGTTGTCTGCAGCCGTCGAGAAGATCTGGCTCTTGCTGGTCGGGATTTTGGAGTTGCGTTCAATCAGTTTGGTCGCGACGCCGCCAAGGGTCTCAATGCCAAGCGAGAGCGGGGTGACGTCGATGAGGACGATGTCCTTGTGGATGTCCCCGGCCAGCACGCCTGCCTGGATTGCGGCTCCCACGGCGACAACTTCATCCGGGTTTACGCCTTGGTGCGGGTCCTTGCCGAAGACTTGCTTCACTTTGGCGACCACGGATGGCATGCGTGTC
This sequence comes from Candidatus Peribacteria bacterium, assembly GCA_009691305.1. Taxonomy (GTDB): domain Bacteria; phylum Patescibacteriota; class Gracilibacteria; order Peribacterales; family Peribacteraceae; genus JABFSS01. The sequence continues at coordinate 21,657 of SICS01000018.1, forward strand.
ATGCCCCCGACGAGGACGACTTCGTCGATGTCCTTCATGGAGATTTTTGCGTCCATCAGTGCTGCCTGGCACGGCTTCACCGTGCGCTCAATCAATGGAGCCACAAGCGCTTCCAGTTTGGAACGGCTGAGCTTCAGGTTCATGTGCTTCGGGCCACTGGCGTCCGCCGTGATGAACGGCAGATTGATGTCCGTCTCGGTCGCCGAGCTAAGTTCGATCTTCGCCTTCTCTGCGGCCTCACGCAGGCGCTGCAGCGCAACTTTGTCCTGACTGAGGTCAATACCCTGGTCCTTCTTGAATTCCTGCAGGATCCAGTCGACGATGACCTGGTCAAAATCGTCACCGCCAAGGTGCGTATCGCCATTGGTCGAAATCACTTCGAAGACGCCGTCGCCGAGATCGAGAACGGAAACGTCGAAGGTGCCTCCTCCGAGATCGTAGACGATGATCTTCTGCGCTTTGGTCTTGTCCAGCCCGTATGCGAGTGCAGCGGCCGTCGGTTCGTTGATGATGCGCACCACTTCGAGACCGGCGATCTGGCCTGCCTCTTTCGTGGCCTGGCGCTGCGAGTCGTCGAAGTACGCGGGGACGGTGATGACTGCTTTCGTGACTGGCGCCCCGAGGAACTTCTCTGCATCTGCCTTCAGCTTCTGCAGTACTTTCGCGCTCACTTCCTGGGGCAACATCTCTTTACCGTCGATGGTGATCACTGCCCGGCCTTCTTTGCCCTCTTTCACTTCATACGGCATCTGTTTCGCCTCCTGCTTCACTTCCGCATACCGGCGCCCAATGAAGCGTTTTGCGGAAAAGACCGTGCGTTTGCCGTTCGTCACAGCCTGGCGCTTCGCTGCCACACCGACGAGCACTTCTGCATCCTTAAACGCCACCACGGACGGAGTCGTCCTGTTGCCTTCCGCATTGGCGATCACGGTCGGTTCACCGCCTTCGATCACTGCCATGCAGGAATTTGTGGTTCCGAGGTCGATTCCGATGATCTTGGACATAGTTTGAGGGGAATTAGCACTCCCAATTTTAGAGTGCTAATTTCATCGAGTCAATGGTATGCTCAAGATATGTTCCTCGATGAAGCAACCATTGAAGTCCGCGGCGGCCACGGAGGCCGAGGATGTGTGGGATTCCGACGCGAAAAGTACATTCCTTTTGGCGGACCCAATGGGGGCAACGGGGCGCGGGGCGGCGACGTGTATGTGGTCTGTGATGAGAATACGGATACGCTGAGCGACTTCCTTTCCCGCAAAAAGTTCGAGGCACCGAAGGGCGGATTCGGGCTTGGCAAAAATTGTAACGGAAAGGACGGTGAAGACCTCATGCTGCGCGTGCCGCCGGGCACACTCGTCACCCAGGTCATCACGGACGGAAAGGGAACGGAAAAACTCGTGGCTCTTGGCGACCTGTCCGAACACGGGGAAATGATGCTCATCGCCCACGGCGGTCGTGGCGGGTTTGGCAACGCGCACTTCAAGAGCTCGGTCCGGCAAACGCCGGACTTTGCGGAGCTCGGCGAGCCGGGTGAACAGCTGCGCATCAAGTTGGAACTGAAGCTCGTCGCCGACATCGGCATCATCGGCTACCCGAGCGTCGGGAAATCGACGCTGATTTCGGTGATCAGTTCCGCCAAACCAAAGATCGCCGACTACCCCTTCACCACGCTCGTCCCAAACCTCGGCGTCGTCACGGTGGATGACCGCAACTATGTCGTCTGCGACATTCCGGGATTGATCGAGGGCGCGAGCGAAGGCAAAGGCCTCGGCCATGAATTCCTCCGCCACATCGAACGCTGCGGCGCGCTCGTCCACGTTTTGGACGTGAGCCGGTGCTTGCGCGAAGGTGAGGAGCCCGATGCCGAACTGCTGATCAATGATTACAAGGCCATACGAAAAGAACTCAGCGCCTACTCCCCTACCCTGGCAGAGAAGCGCGAACTCGTTATCCTGAACAAGACCGACCTCGTCGACCACGACCCAAAGAAGCTCGAATCTGCGCTCAAGAAAGCCAAAATTGCTGTTGTCACCTCCATTTCCTGTGCCACGATGCGTGGAGTGGATGACCTGAAGAAGTCGCTGCTCAAGGTGGTGCTGGAGGAACGTGCGAAGCGCGTTGCAATTCCTGTCGATGACGCCAGTGCGTCCCCGGGCGAGGGCAAAGTGATTCCCGTCCTGCGGCCGCACCTGACATCGGAACGTATGGGTGCGTATCGCATTGGGCGTGCGACGGACGGCAGCATCGTCATCTCCGGCAAGCGTATCGTGCAGTTCACCGTGATGACCGACTTCGGCAATGACGAAGGTGAACGACGGTTCTTGGATGTGCTCGATCGAATCGGGTTGAAGAAAGCCATCAAGAAACTGCGGACGGATGATGCGATCAAGGTCTACATCGGATCGGTGAGAGTGGATTCGTATCTGTGACCATTTGTCATCCTTCGCGATGTCGTGCTTCGCAGGCTCAGCATGACATCGCTTCCCTCACCTCATTAATCTTGCCCGTGCGAGGCCCTTGGTCGCATCGGCATCGTTCGGGTTGAGCCGGAGGGCCTGCGTGTACATGCCGATCGCTTCCTGTTTGTTGCCCGTCTGTTCGTCGATGACTGCGAGGTTGTAGTACGCTTCCACGAAGAGCGGATTGAGTGCGATCAGGTCGCGGAAGGTCTGCGCGGCTTCGTTCCACTGCTGCATCTGGATCTGCGCAGCGCCCAGGTTGTTCAGTGCGTTCGTGTACTGCGGTTTCAGTGCGTGTGCCTTCTTGTAGAGGTCGATGGCGCTGGTCAGGTTTCCGCTGCGGTACGCGATATTCCCGAGTTCGTAATACGAATCGTAGAACATCGGGTCCAGTTCCATGGCGCGGGTGTAGTCGGCGATCGCGCCGGCGTTGTCACCTTGGCGGAACTTGGTCAGTCCTCTGTTCACGAGGGTGATGGGCCACTCTTTTTTCTCCAGCAGAGCGTTGAATTCCGCTAGAGCTTTGTCGCTCTTACCCTGCGCCAGGTATGCCATGCCCAAGTTGTTGCGAGCCGTGAGGGAATTGGGGTAGTTCACAAGGACATTCGAGAACAACGTCTCGCTGTCACGCCACGTCGCAGCTTGTACCGATGCCGCAACTGCACCGACGACGGCCAAGATTCCCATCACAACATTTCCCGCGAACATCCACGTGCGCCCACGCTGCGCTGTCTGTACAAGAACGTACGCAATGATCGAGAGTAATCCGATCATGGGGATGTAGCCATACCGGTCTGAGCCCATATAGATCTCGTTGCCCTTCGCAAAGTTCACGAATACCGGCGCGAGTGTTACGAGGAAGAATCCGAGACCGAATGCGATCTCGCGTGTCCGTCGGAGTGATACGAGTGCCAGTGTGACGAGGATACACACTGCGACGATTGCGGTGAGGATGTGAGGCGATGCAAGGCTGACCGCACCGGTGAACGGATAGAGGATGCTGAGTTTTGTCGGGACCAGGAACGACAGGAAGGTGAACCACGTGGTCATGAAGGCCATCAAGATTTTCTGTGCGAGTGTTGTGACCGCAAGCGCATTCGTTTTTCCGAACAATGCAATGATGCCGAAGACGACAGCAGGGATGACGTACGCAACTTTCTCCTGCATCGAATCACGGTCAATACGCCTCCCCTCCCGCCAATCGATCAACAACAGGGCGATGGGCAACGTCACGACCGACACCTTCGAGAGCAGCCCCAGAAAGAAAAGGCCTACGCTAACCCAATACGTCCGAGTGACCGATGTTGCACGGTAGCGGATGTATGCAAGCAGCGACGACAGGAAGAAGAAGGTCGAGAGCACGTCTTTGCGCGCAGCCGCCCAGGCCACGGCTTCGGTGTTCAAGGGATGCGCTAGGTACAGCAGTCCGAGGAGGATTGCGATTGCCACGTTTCCGAAGAGTTCCCACAAGACCCATGCGACGAGCAGTGCGTTGATGGTGTGCCAGGCCAAGTTCTGCGCGTGATAGACGGCGGGATTGAGCCCTCCGATCTGGTAATCAATTTGGTACGTTATGAACGTCAACGGGTCGTAGAGTTCTGGGTCGAAGGTCGTGAAGACATGCTTGATGGTTCCCGGAGTGATCCGCGTGATTACCGGGTTCTCGTAAATCAAATAGTTGTCATCGAGCGTGACGAAGGCGTTCTTCAAAATGCCGCCAAAGGTGAGCAGTGCGCAGGCTGCGAACAGGGCAACACAGAGTGCAGCTGTACGATTGCTGAATGGCATAAGAAAGGAGGGAGCGGGCGTTTACTTCTTGCAGCCCCTGCGCTGCGCGTTCGAGTTCTGTTGCGGTCGCCTTACTTCCTGTTCTGCCGCCGCCATCGTTCGGTCGAACTTCTGTTTCGCTCCCATCACCTCCTGCACGATCTGATCCTCTGACTTGCCTTCGGTGCTTATCAAACAAACGAGTTGCTTCATCGAGAGGAGTATACACCTCATTTTCGATGGTTCCAGTTGGGATTTCCGTGAATGTCTCCAAGTCGAATACCGCAAGCTGATGCGAGTTCTGAGCCTTTCCAAGCGTAGCCGCGCTCGCGTCGCCAACCTGAGAAACATCGAGGTACATACGCCCATTCGACTTCCACAGACCTAGATGATTTCCGGGTTGAGAGAGGGCTTTCGTGTTCTTTTTCTTAAACTCACGGACGGTATCAACACTAAAATCCTTCTCATCAACGGAGAACTCCGTTGTCTTCGACGGCGAGAATGCAAATCCCGAGGAACTCTTCAGGTATTTCTCAAACGTCCGAGCGCGGTCTTCTCTGCGAAATGCAGCATAGAATTCTACAGTTTCGACAGAAATCCTCTCAGTCGTTCTACACGCTTCGCCACGCTTATGTCGCGCAAGCCGATCATCGATGTTAGTTGTATAACCAACGTAGAACTGGCCATTCTCGAGCCGCAAAATATAGACATAGTGCATAGCAGATCATGATAGCCCCACTTCGCTCCTCTCAAAAGCTCGGAGCTTCGCGGGGCACACTCCGCCGTCGTTAAAGAAAAGGTGTGGTTTACCACGCGAAGCTCGCCGCAGCGAGCGAAGTGTGGTGGAGCTGAGGGGACTCAAACCCCTGGCCTCTACAATGCGAATGTAGCGCTCTATCAGCTGAGCTACAGCCCCACGATTGAATGAATGGACGAGGCTCTATCATCCGCCTGGGCGGATACAGCCCCACGATTGAATGAATGGACGA
>SICS01000019.1 GCA_009691305.1 Candidatus Peribacteria bacterium
GAACGCGAAGAGCAACGTCACATCGAAAACCTCGTCCGCCGCATGGCGACGATGGTCGAGAAGGATCGATCACGCACACGCATCGACCCCTTCTTCCCCGTATTTGATGGCCAAGCTCTCGAGATCGAATCCCTGGTCCACCACATCAACCGGGCAACCCTGAACGTCCCCATCAGCCTCATCCGCCTGAAGCCCATGACCACCCAGTGGGGCAGCTGTTCCGCCCGTGGCACCATCACCCTGAACACTGCGCTGCTCAAGCTCCCGCGTCACCTCCTGGAATATGTGATCATCCACGAACTCGCCCACCGCAAAGTCACCAACCACTCCCGGACATTCTGGAACCTCGTGGAAAGCGTGTGTCCGTTGGCGCAGGAGGCGCGGCACGAAATGAGAAATTATCGCTTAACAAAACAATAAAAAAAACTGGGGGTCTCCGCGCTCCACGGGGGGTGGAGGGGCAGGCGGAGAGGGAGTTGGAGCGCGGTGGCTTTCTCTTTGCTTCTTTCTCTTGTGCGGCAGACAAGAGAAAGAAGAGAAACCACTTCGATTACTTCAATACTATCGATCCCGCCTTCACCAAGAGTTCTCCGAGCAAAAAAACCGGCAGTCCCACCACCCCCGTCCAATCCCCCTCGACCCTCTCAATCATCAGCTGCCCCAAACCATCAATCTGAAACCCCCCGGAGCGGTCCTCCCACATCTTCGTCCCCATCCACCATTCGACTTCCTCTTTCGAGAGCTTTTTGAAGGTAACCGACGACGTCGAAACCCCATCGAATTCCTCCCCTTCCCCATTGATCACCGTGACGGCCGAATGCACGAGTGACGTCTTTCCGGACTGGAGCATGAGCATACTTCGCGCTTCGCCTTCCTCACGTGGCTTCTCCAAGAGTGACCCGTCGGACGCAACGACAAGCGTGTCGCACCCGATGACAACGCATCCGTGATGGTGCGCCGCGACATCGCGGGCCTTGAGGGCAGCAAGGACTTCGGCGCGGCGAACGGGGTCGCGCTCCGTGCATGTCGATTCATCGATTTTGCTGGGCACGACATCGAAAGAGAGCCCAAGTCCAGAAAGGAGAGTTTTGCGCTGGGGGCTGGCCGATGCGAGGATCAGGCGGGACATGATGAAAGGATACAGGATTCAAAAAACAGGATTCAGGCATGTCATCCTGAGCGGTCCTTCGTCAAGCTCAGGATAAACTCCGGACGACATGCCGATGTCTATGGTTCGCTCCGCTCACCATGACATCGATCCCTATTCCCTCACTTCGACGACGCGCTCCTCACATTGCTCGGCACTGCACGTGCGCTAGAGATGTACTGGTACCCCTTGGTCGTGAGCGGCATGGTGACCTCCGGCTTCGAATCACCGAACAGGAACCTGCGTCCCGTCGAGCGGGTGTAGATCAGGTCCGTCTGGATGCCCGTCGTGTTCTTCTTTTGCTTCCCTTTAATGAACTTCTGGCACAGCGTGTAGTAGTTCTTGGAGAACCCCGGGTAACTCCAACACTTACCGACCTTTTCCGACCGCAGGAGCGCGGCGCGTTCTTGCTTGTTCAGCTCATCGACCGGCGATACATCCGCTTCCGGCTTCATATATTCCTTCGTGGAAAGCGGATCGGTGACCTTGGGAAGGCTCTGCACTTTGCCCGTGCCCGGATTCATCAGATAGAAGCGGATAGAGGCGCGGTCGTTGATATTCGGCTTGATCAGATCCGTACGACCCTGCTGGAGATACGAGCTATAGATGTCGATCGCGTTGTAGAAATCCATCCGCTCTTGCGTGGTGATCGCGGCACGGTGCAGCCGGACCGTCGAGCCGTCTGATCCTATTACCCTGTCCCCAACGGCATAAGCATTGAACGATTGGCCCACGGCGAGAGGAAGCGTTGTGCCCATCACGAGAGAAGCGACAAACAGGACAACGGAACGCGCGGAAAGTTTCTTCATAAGAGAGGGAGTGAATGTTATTGATACTATACCATAATTCTTAGACTATTGCAATCCTGTCGCTTTTCGCACTTTCTCCATGGTTTTCCCTGCCACCAGGCAAGCCTTCTTGGCACCGGACGCCAGTGTTTCCTCAAGATAACCGGCCTTCTTTTCCAGCTCCTGGCGCTTCGTGCGCATCGGCGCGGAGAAATCCATATACGTCTGGAGCAGCTTCTTCTTTGCCTCCCCGTACGGCAGCCCCTCCTTATACTCCGCAGCGAGAGCCTTCCGTTCGGTATCCGTGAGGAACAATTTGTGGATCTGGAAGATCACGCATGTGGCTGGATCCTTGGGGTCGTTGATCCCTTTCGAGTCGGTGACAATGCTCATGATCGCCTTCTTGATCACGGCATCGGAACCGAAGAGCGGGATCGTGTTGCCGTAGCTCTTGCTCATCTTTTGGCCGTCTGTCCCGGGGACGATCGCGGTGTCATCACGCACAAGAGGTTCGGGGACAACGAGTGTTTCTCCATACGTGTTGTTGAACTTGATTGCGAGATCCCTCGTGATCTCCAAATGCTGCTTCTGGTCTCTCCCGACGGGGACCAGGTTGATGTCATAGAGGAGGATGTCCGCGGCCATCAGGACGGGATACGTGAAAAGCCCGACGGACGGGCTAATCCCCTTCTCCACCTTTTCCTTAAAGGAGACGGCCCGCTCCAGAAGGCCCATCGGCGATACGGTGGAGAGGATCCACGCGAGCTCCGTGTGGTACGGGATGTCCGACTGGTAGTAGAGAGTGGCTTTGTCTGGGTCGAAGCCGCACGCGAGGTAGTCGAGAACGATATCCTTCCGCAATTGCCGCAGCTCCTTGGGATCCTGGATGGTCGTCAGCGCGTGGAGGTCAGCGACGAAGTAGAAGCTCGACTCCGCCTTTCCCACATATTCCAAATTGGGCTTCATCGAACCGAAGTAATTCCCCAGATGGAGAGCGCCGGAGGGTTGGATACCAGAGAGGACGCGCATGACGATAACCATATCACATTAGCCGCGGGTCTTCGACCCGCGGTCGCACGTCGAAGACGTGCGCTAGTAATCTTTCCGCAATTCCTTTAAAACCTCCTCAAACGGCTTCGGCATCAGCGCCTCCACTGTGAGCTCCTGCTTCGTGACCGGATGCGGGAACGTCAGCTTGGCTGCATGGAGAAAGAACCGTCGGTAGTGGAACTCGCGCGTAAACGTCTTGTTGAACCGCTCGTTGCCGTAGACTTCGTCCAGGATCAACGGATGCTTGAGCATCGAAAAGTGCCGGCGGATCTGGTGGTGCCGCCCGGTCATGATCTCAATTTCGACATAACTGGAGTTCGCGTACCGTTCCAAGACCTTGTACCGCGTGAGCGCGGGCACGTTCCCCTCGCGCTTGTTCCGGGCGGGCAGCGGAATGCTGATCTCCCCTTTGTCCTTCTGCACCCTGCCCATCACGATGGTTCGGTACGTCTTCTTCCATCCGGTGAACTTCGCAGCAAGAACATCTCCCAGCACTTTCTTAGACCGTGCGAAAATGACGATGCCGGACGTCTCGAAGTCGAGTCGGTTGAGAGGGTGGATGCCGGGGTATTCCTTTTTGAGGAAGTCGTAGAGCGGCAGCTTCTGGAGTTTCCCGGCTCCCTTCACGACCAATTCTCCTGCCAGTTTGTCCACGGCAAGGATGGCGTCATCGGCGTACAAGATGCGGTCTTTGGAGATGGGCATACGAAGAGTGTACAGCGGTGATCACGCATCACTCAGTTCTTCCCGCAGCATTGCCTTGAGAACAGCATCCGTCATCTCTCTCCGATTCCTGACGATACCCTTTACAACCGCAACGACGTTCACATCTTTCAATCCCAACTCTCTGGCAATTTTCATGCCTTCGTAGAGCAACCCAATACGTGTGATACTGTCACCCTGCAGGACTTCGAGTTCGTCGGGCACACGGTCAGACGGCGGGAGTTGTTTGGGGGTTGGAGAAGCCATATGTTCATATTACGGCTTCCATAAGCCCTGTCAACGGCATCGAAGTCGGCAGATTTCGTCATTTCGTCGGTTCTCTGGCATACCTTCAACATTGTGAGACAGGGTTCATCCTTGAAAGAACTATCCCAATCTGTCAGGATTCCTCCCTTTTGCATGAGTGACCTCGTTCTTCCCAAAGGGACACATGTTGCGGTCATTGATCCGCAGGTGGATTTCATGAATGTCGATGGGGTCTATGCGCGCAAATATGGAAAGGATGCCGAGCCGCTCGCGGCAATCACTCCGGAGCTCTGCAAGATGGTTGATCAGCTGAAGGGAAAGACGATAAGGATGCTCTTCAAATCTTTCTACACAGAAAATCAATTCGGGGTAGAGGGACTAGAGAAGCTCTGCACGACCGATTCAGGCTGCAAATCCGTCATCGATGAGTATCGCTTCAATTCAGTATTCAAAAAATTTGAGAACAGCATGCTCTCTGCTCCATGTCTGAACGACAAATTTATCAATGAACTCAGTCACCTGATCCTCACGGGTATCACCATTACGACCTGTATTGAGAAGAGTAGAGAAGCCATGGCGAAACGCTTTCCCGATCTTCACATCGTTATCCCTCTCAATGTGGTTGCGGCGCGCCTCAGTCAGAAGAAAAAGGCTGATATCCTTATTAAACAATGGAGGAACGATCCGCAGATGTCGGTTGTGGATAAATGGCAGGATATCGTTTTTGCGGACTAGAAATAAGGCCGGTACACTCCAAGCTCTCGGGCAATTATCCGCCTAGGCGGATGGTTAGCGCTGAAGACATAGGGCAATTAGCTCAGCTGGTTAGAGCGTTCGATTCACATTCGAAAGGTCACTGGTTCGAATCCAGTATTGCCCACCATAGTAGATGACCCTCTCGCTAGAACACCTCCCGTAACGGGAAGCGCGGCTCCCAGCGCAGAGTTCCATCCTTTATAAAGAGGTACACTCGACGTATGCGACGCCTGGTCATCAACGCCGACGATGTGGGGATCAACCCCTCCCGGGACCACGGGATATTGGAAACATTTGAACGGGGCGTCGTCTCGAGCGCGACGGTCCTCGTGAACATGTCCGATGCCGAGCGCGCCGTCGAACTTGCACGGCGGCAGGAGTTGCCGCTCGGGCTGCACTTCAACATCTCGGAGGGGTTTCCACTGAGCCCGCAGAAGAACGTCGCGAGCCTGCTCAGCGCGGAAGGCGTCTTTCTGGATCGCAAGCGGATGCGCCGGGCGTTGGACGATGGCGAGGTCGACCCGCGGCACATCGCGTGGGAATTCCGCGCACAGATGCAGTGGCTCTCACAGAAAATCCACGTGACCCACCTCGATAGCCACCACAACTTCCATGCGCACCCCGTGGTAGCGAACGTCCTCGCTCCCCTGCTCGCACAGTACGACGTGCGGTGGACACGCATTACGGATGAACCGCCACCGGCCGACCACATCGATCTGGACGACGAGAAGCGCTCGTTCCTCGCGATGATGGTGGCGCAGGCACAGGCCGCCCGGCCCCTCTATGAGGTGCACGGCATCGGTTCGACTGACCACTTCCGCGGCTTCGGCCTGGCGGGCAATGCATCGAAGAAAGCGTTCCGCCAACTCCTGCGTTCACTGCCCGAAGGGACGACGGAGCTGATGGTGCATCCGGGGCAGCGCGCACCCGAAGGCGCCGACCCCTTCAGCAGCGATCCGCAGCGCGAGACCGAGCGGGACATGTTGCTCGATGAAGAAATGCCCACCTATTTGGCACAACAGAAGATCGAGCTGATCTCGTATGGGGATTTATAGGGTTGGGGCTGGGGTTAGCGACAAGAAAGCCCTCAATACCTGGGAGCAGGCGTTCGGCCTGCGTATTCCGCGCGCCGAACGCGCGCTCCTAACCGATATCTTCCGACACCCTAGCCCAATCCCTATCCCTAGCCCTTCTTCGCGAACTCCGGATCCGCATCAAGCCTGCTTTCTTCGGGAAGGATCTGCCCCTGGTACTTGCTGAACGGCTTGGAGTGGTAGGGCGTATCGGCGGGGCTGCTCATCTGCTCGAAGGCGATCTGGCAGATGCGCATGCCCGGGTAGAGCGCGATCGGCATGCGGTTGAGGTTGCTGATCTCCAGCGTGATCGTGCCCGAGAAGCCGGGGTCGACGAAGCCCGCGGTGCTGTGGACGATGATCCCCAAGCGCCCGAGACTCGACCTGCCTTCAACGCGTGCGACGAGGTCATCGGGAACCGAGAGGATCTCCTGCGTCACGCCCAGCACGAACTCGCCGGGCTGCACCATGTAGGACTCGCCATCTTTGACGGTGATCATGCGCATGTTGCCCTGGAGCGTCTCGGGCCTCCGCGGGTCGATCACCGCGAACCTGCTGTGCTCGTACAGCTTGAACGAATTGCCGAGATGGAAATCCATGCTGCTCGCGTGGATGTGCTCCGTGTACTTCGCCGCATCAGCCGCTCCCCCCGGAAATTCGACCTTCACGCGGCCCGAAGCGATTGCCAGTTTGATGTCGCGGTCGGAGAGGATCATAGAGAGATTGTCATCCTGAGTAGCTCGTGGCGGAGCCGCGAGCGTAACGAAGGAAGACTAGCAGTGAAAATGATTTTAGTGCAAAGCTTCCTTGGCAGCTGGCGGATGCGGCCATAGAATGGCTGTCTCTATGGCGCAGCAGGAAAACCAGCGATCATCGGGTGTCGAAGAGGACGCAAGCCTCGTCCCTCGTCTTCGGAAGATCCAGGAATTCTACGAAGAGTACAACAGGATCACGCATGACGTACTTGGGGCTGCGTCCAAACAGGAAAGCGAAAGCCTTATGCAGTGGGTGAAATCCGCGAATGCGACGGAAGAAGAGATTGCTGACTTGGAAAAGCACAAAGGGACGTACGAGCAAATGCTCCGCTCCGGTGAGAATCTGCAAAAGGATTTCATGGAGAAGCTGGATGCCGCCCACCGGAAGCAGCCCGTCCCTCTTCTCTCGAGTGCGTCGTATAAGGAGTGGCAGGGCCGCTTCCGTAACGCCTACTTCAAAGAGAAGGAGAGTTTTGTGACCAGCCAGCTGCCGGATTTCGTCCGGAACTGGGAGACGTTGCTCGCAAAACGTGCGGAGTTGCTGAAGAACCCGGGAGCCAAGGCACTGACGACGAAACACGTGCAGGAGCTGGGGTCCTTCAAGAACGACAAGGTGTTCGGCGAACTCTCGAACAAGAAGCGCATCGGTCTTGTGGCATCCGTCCAGGCCGCGCTGCTGGCGAACGAGAAGAATGTCCCGCAGCTGTTTGCGCAGGCCAAGGGCATGCTCGAAACAGCCGCGCGCCAGAAGGCATTGAGCTGGGACAAGGTGGGCGTCTGGCTGGAACGCATCTTTAAGAGTGGTGCGACGACGGAACTCATCGGAGAGTTCATCAACGGGTCGGGCGCGGCAATCGGCGGCAAGAAGATGACGCTCGGCAAGTTGATCGCCAACTGGGGCGAGGCAAGCACCCACTTCCACGCCATCGAGAACAAGCGCCATAAGAAAGGCACGCCGCGCGGCTTCCACTTCGTGAAGATGAACGTATTCCTGGATTGGACGTACGAGCAACGCAAAGCCTACCTGTCCGAAGCCGAGAACCGGTTCAACAACATCAAGGACGAATCGTATGTCTTCCTCCAGATCCAACACGAGCTGGGCGCGAAGGACTGGGACTCCGCTGAGGGGTTGATCGACAGCGTGAAGAAGGAACTCAAGGACGGCTCGCTGCTGATGGGCGAGGAGAACCGCACCAAGCTGCAGTCCATGGAGAAGTTCCTGCGCGAACACCGGTCAGTCGACCATCCAACCGGGAAGGCTGGAGAAGAAGTTGTTGATCCGGATGCAATGAAAGCGGAGATGGAGGGCTACCTCAACCTGCTCCCCCATGAGCTGCGCAATACCTACCGCAAGGCGCTCAACCGCGGGTACCAGGCGTTCTGGGCGCTGACGACGCTGATGTACAACCGCGTGTGGTGCCACCAGCACAACTTTCTGGATACGGAGCGGGAGCGGAAAATGGAAGCAGAGGCGAAGGAGAAGACGCGCGAGCGCATCGAACAGGGGCACGAGAAAGTCGGGCACGAGGCGAACGTGCTGAAGGACGACACCGACACCCGCGCCGCCGTCCGCGACCAGTCGGGCGTCAAAGGCGCACAGATTCTCTTTACGAATGAGAAGAGTGCCGAGACGCTGGTGGCCGAGGTCGATGAACAGAAGAACGACCGGAACTTCTGGTACTGGACGAGCATGGTCCCCCAAGGCGTCCCCTACGAGCTCCATCTGCAGATCGTGCAGACCCTCCACCCACTGATGAAGAAACTCTCGCGGAAGATGGAGAACGCGGGTGTGCGCTTTACGCTGGGATCGATGAGCCCCGCCCTGAGCAGCGCGAAGGCCTGAGGCAGGGTTGCCCTGCTAGGGGTTTTCGGGCATCCTGACGCCCCGTTTTCCCCATGTCTATGACCAAAAAATCCGTCCTCTCCCTGCTCGCCGTGGGCCTCCTCGCCGGATGCGTGCCGGCTGCCTCCGGCCCCATCTCGATGCCCCTGCAGGAACGGCTGCGCAACCCGCTCGTCGCGGAACGCTACTGGTCCGAGTTGGCTGAGCACATGGCAGACTTCATCCGCACCAAGGATCCGATCATGGAGGACCCCATCAAACTGAGCATCATCGATAGTGAGCGCCTCAGGGCACTTGAGCGGGTCGCGAACGCGCGGACGATCAAGGACGAAGGTACGATCGGCCTGCTCAAGCCGGCCATGTTCAACGAAGACGCGTTCGGGGAGGTGCTCCTCCACGGCCGCACCCTCTACTTCTCCAGTACCTTCGAGATCAAGCCGAACCCCTCGGCCTACGTGTACCTCTCCACCAACGTCGACCCACGCAACGGCGCCTTCCCCGACCCAACGGCCGTCAACCTCGGCGCACTGCAGACTGCCTTCGGCCCGCAGCAATTTGAGGTGCCGGAAAGCGCCACGATCAAGGACCTCCGGACCGTGGTCCTGTACGACACGCGGTTGCAAAAACTTATCGGATTTGCTCAATTGAACTAATCCCTCGTTACGCTCGTCGCTCCGCGACGAGCTACTCGGGATGACATAGGGCGTGCGTTGTCACCCCGAGTAGTTTGCGGCGGAGCCGCAAACGTACCGAGGGGCTACAAGCGCATCTGCGCCCCCTTCAATTGCGCCTCAATCGCGGTCGAGAGCGCTTCGAGCGACGCATCGGTCTGTTTTCCGTTCACGAAGAAGCTCGGTGTGCCCTGGACGCCCATCGCGACACCCGCGTCGTAGTCGGACATGATCGCCTTGTCCTTGATCTTCGACTTCACGCAACGCGTAAACAGGTCTTTGTCGGAAACCAGCGTGCTCCCCCACTCCAACGCCTTGCCCTTGGCAAGCTCTGGCTGGTTTTCGAACGCAAGATCGACGAACTCAGTGAATTTGCCCTGGTCTGCAGCACACTCGGCGGCCTCAGCCAGTTCCATCGTATGGCGGTGGAGCGAACGGAGTGGGAAGTGCGTGTAGTCGAAGCGGACCTGCGTGCCGTACTTCTCCAACAACGGCTTCACGATCGTCATGTTTGCCGAGCGGCAGGCGGGGCACTCAAGATCCGAAAATTCGGTGATAACCACCACGGACATGGCGTTACCCTGCGGCTTGCGGGAGGACTCGGCGGAGATGCCGGTCGTATCGACACATGCCGACAGGAGGATGGGAAGCGCGAGGAGGGTGAGGAAACGTTTCATAGTGAGAGGAGTGTAGATCAGGAGACAGAAGGAACAAAGGGTACAGAAGCGACAGACGTAAAAATACTCCACTTTTGTCCCTTTTGTTCCCTGTGTGTGTCCAGTCCTCTATACTCTATTCCCTTATGACTCTCTACAGACAGTATCGTCCAAAAGGCTTCGCCGACGTCGTCGGACAGGACCACATTGTGACGACTCTGGAGAACGCTGTCCTGCAGGGGAAGTTGAGCCACGCGTACCTGTTCGCCGGGTCACGCGGGACGGGAAAGACGTCCGTCGCGCGCATTCTAGCGAAAGCCATGCTCACACAGAGGATGACCGACGAGAAACTGATGCAGCACATCGGCGCGGCGGTCGATGACGGGTCTCTGGTGGACCTGGTGGAGATCGACGGCGCCAGCAACCGCGGCATCGACGACATCCGCAGCCTCGTGGAAAAGATCCAGTTCACCCCGGTGGCGGCCAACGCGAAGGTCTACATCATCGACGAAGTCCACATGCTGACGAAGGAAGCGTTCAACGCGCTGCTCAAGACGCTCGAGGAGCCGCCCGCGTACGCCTACTTCATCCTCGCCACCACGGAACTGCAGAAGATCCCCGTGACCATTCAGTCGCGCTGCCAGCGCTTCGCGTTCCGGCAGGTGCCAGAGGAGGACATCATCCGCCGGCTACAGTTTGTGGCCGACCAAGAGCACATCACGGTCGACCGAACGGCACTGCGCGCCATCGCCCACCACTCCGACGGCGCCGTCCGCGACGCCATTTCGCTGCTCGACCAGCTGCGATCGCTGCCGAAGATCGACGTGGAGGACGTCAAGGAGCGCACCGGCGAGACGGGACAGGAAGTGGTGGAGCAGATCGTGGCCGCACTGGAATCCCGTGATAAGCAGGAGCTGCTCGCGATTGTCCGCAGGCTTGAGAGCGCGGGAACGTCACTGGAAACTGCTGCGCGCTCGCTGCTCACCGAAGTGCGCCGGCGTCTCCACCAGGCGATCGATGAGAAGCAGCCGATCACCCCCTATACGCACGCCCTCACCGTCATCTTGGAAGCGCTGCGGGATATGCGCATCGCGCCCGTCCCGGGCCTCGTCCTGGAATCCGCCCTCCTCTCCCTGATGGAACCTGAGGAGACGATGGAAACGAAGAAATCCCGCTTCTTCAGCAAGAAGGCAGCGACGACTCCGACATCCGTGAAATCCCCTGCTCCAGAAGCGGCTATGAAAGCAACTCCCGAGCCCCCTTCGGCTGCGCTCAGGGCAAGCTCCCCCGAGCCCGGACCCGAGCCCGAGCCCGGAATTGTGGAAGCCCCCGTGGTCTCCCTCTCCTCCGTCCGGGACCACTGGCCGCAGATTGTCCGCGATCTCTCGCCCGCGTCGCTCAAGATGTCGATCAAGAACAGCCACGTCCACGCGCTGACCGGGTCGAAACTGATCCTCGCCTTCTCCTCCGCCTTCCATCGCGACAAAGTGGCGAAGACCGAGGGCGCGCGCTCCGTGGAAGAGGCAATTGAGAAGATCTTCAAGCGCCAGCTGCAGATCGACTGCGTCCTGAAAGAGGAAGGACAGACACCGGGAGCGGATAAGGAGATGGTGAATCTTGCTGAGGCCGCCGCGGAAGTGTTCTAAACTGTGACCATGAACATCCCTGAGAAAAAATCGGAGCTGAGGGCAGCGATCAGCGCTCGTCTTTCACGGATGAGCGATAAAGATCGAGCCACCGAGAGCCGCACTCTCTGCAAGCGCATCCTGGAATCACTGCCGAAAGAACCGACAGGCATCTGCGCATACTATCCATTAAAAGATGAAGCTGACCTACGGCCATTGCTCCGGGACATCCTCGCGCACGGGCACACGCTCTACCTTCCACGGAAAGAAGGCGCGCATTTCGTCTTCGGGAAAGTGACAACCCTCGACGCATTGCCGCCCGACGACTTCGGCATTCCCGCCCCGAGTGATGATTCCCCTCTTCTGGAGCCGAGTGACCTCACGACCGCACTGATTCCGGGACGTGCATTCGACAAGAAAGGAAACCGTCTCGGCCGAGGCAACGGCGGGTACGACATCTGGATCCGCAAACAACGAATGGAAAATCCCAAAACTCAATTCTGGGGCATCGCGCTCGAATGCCAGGTCGTGCAGGACATTCCGATGGAAGCGCACGACGAGCACGTCGATGCCATTGTGACGGCTCGGGGAGTAGACAAAACAAGGTAGGCGTACAGGAAAATTGACAGAATCACGAAGAAAAATCACCATGCACAGCTATGGGAATGAAGAAGCCGACATTTGATTACGACAAATTCCGCGAGACGAAAGCGCTGGAACCGCTGACTGCGCTCCATCAAAAATCTCCTGACGAACGGATGGCTTCTATCCGTGCGTTTATGGAAGAGATCAATATTCAGCACGAACCGTTCATGGAGCAGACTCAAGAAATGCGTGTGCCGCAACTTTTAACCAAACAGCATGAACAGCAGAGTGGTGATCCCGTCGTGTACAAACAAAAACTAGAAGACCTGTTGAATCAAATAGGTCTTCTCGTGAAAAAACTTACCAACGAAATTGGCCAGATGAAGCGTGATGAAGTTGTAGGACTAACATGGTTCGGGAAACTTCTTCTCAAAGGAATTCTTTGGTGGAATGGCTCTGCAAAGAGTCTATTTGAGAAAGATATAGAGAGGCTGGAAAATATTGTCGCAGACATCAACGAGTGCCTCAATATTCTCAGCACCGCTGCGCCGTGTCCATTATCCGAAATTCTGCAGCAGCAATGCGATAACTGCGTGAAGGATTTTGAGAAGGTTCAAAGTCGGAATTTGCTTTCTCTGAAGTCCGATTAGAGGCATTGCCCAATGCCCACAAGTCGTGAAATACTCCAGCCATGCCCATCTACACTGCACTTCAGGCCGCCGACCCCGTTGCCTACAACGCATTGATGGGCGAAATGAAGCGCCAGAGCGACGGCGTGGAGCTGATTGCGTCCGAAAACTACATCTCCCCCGCCGTCATGGAGATGATGGGGACTGTCTTTAACAACAAATACTCTGAGGGCTACCCCGGCAAGCGCTACTACGGGGGTCAGGAGTTCACCGATATCGTCGAATCGCTGGCAATCGAGCGGGCGAAGCAGCTCTTTGGCTGCCAACATGCCAACGTCCAGCCCCATGCAGGCTGTCCGGCGAACGTCGCGATGTATTTTGCGCTCATGGAGCCCGGGGAGTGCGTGCTGGGCATGGATCTGGGGCATGGCGGGCATTTGAGCCACGGGCATCCGGTCACCTACCTGACGAAGATCTTCAAGTTCGTCCGTTACAAGATGAAAGATGTGGAGACCGGCGAGCTCGATTACGACGAAATGCGCCGTGTTGCGCTCCAAGAGAAGCCAAAGATTATCCTTGCGGGGTTCTCCGCGTACCCACGCGAAGTGAACTACGCCAAGATGAAAGCGATCGCCGACGAAGTCGGCGCCTACACGGTGGCCGACATGGCGCACATCGCCGGGTTGATCGCGGGGAAGCAGCTGCGGAACCCATTCGAAGATGGCTTCGACGTGATCACGACAACGACCCACAAGACCTTGAGAGGTCCCCGCGGCGGCATGATCATGTGCAGAGAGGCGGAACTCGGAAAGAAGATCGACAAGATGGTGTTCCCCGGCTTCCAGGGCGGCCCGATCATGCAGATGGTGGCGGCCAAAGCCGTTGCTTTTGGTGAGGCTCTCCGGCCGGAATTTCAGGACTACGCGAAACAGATCATCAAGAACAGCAAGCACCTCGCCAAGTTCTTCATGGATCACGGCGCGAAGTTGGTGACGAATGGAACCGACAATCACCTGATGCTCATCGACTGCGTGAAGTCTTGGAATCTCCCTGGCGGCGAAGTGGAGACCCTTCTGGACCGCGTGGGCATCACGCTCAACAAGAACATGATCCCTGATGACACGCGCAAACCGATGGACCCCTCCGGCGTGCGCCTGGGCACCCCCGCCATCACCACGCGCGGGATGAAGGAAGTCGACATGGACATCCTTGGTGGCTTTATCCTCAAGGCTATTGAGAAGCGAAGCGACGATTCTGCTATCACATCGCTGCACGGAGAGGTTATTGAGTGGTGCAGGCGGTTTCCCGTACCGGGGATCGCGGCGTAATGCTTCGCTTCGCTCAGCATGACATGTCATCCTGAGCGAAGATGAAGGATGGTATGCTCATCTCATGCGTTCCTACATCCAGAGCCTGCAGTACGCCCTTGAGGGCCTCTTCCATGCGCTGTCCCGTGAGCGGAACTTGAAGCTCTTCACCGCGCTCTACCTCATCTCCCTGATGATCGCGGTAGCCTTGCGGCTCACGGTGATCGAACTGGCGTTGGTCATCTTCACCGGCGGCATCTTTCTGGCTGTGGAGCTGATTAATACGGCGCTGGAGCGCTTCACCGATGCCTTCGACGTCCACAGCAAAAGTATCCACACCGGTGCCATCAAGGCGACCAAAGACATTGCGGCGGGCGCATCCCTCGTCTGCGCGGTCACGTGGGGGGTGATCCTGTTGATGATTTTTGTGCCGAAGGTGCTGTCCTTCCTTCAGCGATAGTCCGGCAAAAACGGCCAGATAGCCTGAAGCATGTTGCGAAGCATTTCGGCGATGGGCTTGTCTTCGATAATCACGCCCACCATGTCGTCCTTGGTGGAAAGGAGCGCGACCTTATCCCCGTAGATCATCAACTCCACAGGCAGGTAGACGTTTTTCAGCATCTTCATTTTGCGCTTCTGTTTGCGACGCCACTTGTACGCTAGATCGGATTCTTTCGACTTGTTCACAATGCCGTGGAAAGTCACGTTCTGTGCAGCACGCCGGTCCGTGTATTGCCAGAGCCAGTTATGGAGCTCCTTGCTGTGCTCCGCCGGAAACGTGTGCTCAAAGTCGCAGACGGCATACACAACCTGATCGGGAACCTTGATCGTGTCGTTGTAGACCTCCTTGAGCCCCGAGACGCCTTGGTAAAACCGCACCTTGGGCTGGACGATGAGCGGGTTGCGGAGCTTCTCCAGGAAAGGCATGAGCTGGAGGATTTTCTGCTTCTGCACTGCCAGATCCTCTTCACGTGCTGCCAGAAGCGACAGCAATGTGGACGGCGATTGTCCGGTAAATTGCCGAACGCCGTCTTTGGTGAATTCCTGTACGATCCCCTTGTCTTTCAGCTGTGACAAAACGTTGTACGTCTGTCCGCGCTTCAGCTTGGCCTTCTTCGCGATCACGCTGGCAGGCTGCGCACCGAGTTCCAAAGAAACAAGATAAACAGCCGATTCTTCGGGAGTAAACCCGAAGATCTGCAGCGTCGAGAGGAAGTCCTGAATGGCCATAGTGTTGTCATCGTATGGTGACAGAAGTTATTTTACAACATAATGTAAATATGTACAATACACAGTAATTCCGCCAAATGTCTACTATACCGCCAAATACGGCAGACACGGTTCCTTCAGCACTTTCTGACACGGGAGGGCATTTCGTGGATGTCAGCGCACTCTTCGAGCCCTTCGGTATCAAGCAGAAGATTGAAGCGCTTTTCACTCCTGTGACATACGAGTTTGCCCCTATTCCAGAGAACAACTGGCTCTACGCTGCATTCAAGGGATTCCAGGCGCTCAAGGAGTCCGCTCCACTGAAATGGGTCCATACGTTCGCGAGTGTCGGAACAGGTCCAGGACTCGATGGCATCGGGGCATCGCATATTTTCAAACCCGCACATGTGGTACTCACAGACAAGAAAAAGCAGGTGCTCCCCATTGCCCTCTGTAACATCCATGCGCATCTGCAAAATGAGCGCATCAAGGTAACGGTCGCCAAGGGCAATCTCTGCGCTCCACTGCGCGATAAAGGCATCTACGCCGATCTCATCTATGCCAACCTTCCCCTGCTTCCGGATCCGGAAGGCAATGATGAGGGCATGCGAAGCTCGACGTTCGTACCGACCGAGGAATTGCAGGATGTCCCTGAAATCTATCAGCACTCACGCCTGGCCATGATATATCTGTTTTTGAATGACGCCCGGTCGTCACTCAACGAAGGCGGTTCCGTGGCCATTAACCTTGGAGGCCGTGTCCCCGTCGCGTTGATCCAGCAGCTCTTTAGGGAATGCGGATACCAGTACCGCGAGCTCTTCTCGATGCTCAAAGTACAGAGCCAGCCGTACGACGTGCTGCCGGAATTCAGCAAGGCGGAACTGGAAACAGGGATTACATTTGATTTCTATCGGATGAACGATGAAACCAAACACAGTCTGACTGCATACAGCCAATTATACGGAGTATTCGGCAAAACGATGAATGCGCACCAAATGAAAGAGGACGCTCTGAAAGAATTCCGCGTCAGTGCAACCGACGCCCTCAAGCTCCACCAGGCTGGTGAGACCATCGGACATGTGGTGCAGATGATTCAAGGGTTGCCGCTTTCGTAGGACATAAATGTACAGAGACCTTCACTTCCCGAGCCCCAACTGCAGCCCAAACAGTTGCATAAACTTTTGAATCAATAGAAATGCAACTCTGCGTAATCGCTTCTGAATGCGGTGATCGGAGGAATTTACTGTGCAAAAAAACTATTCAACCACATTTCTTGCCATCGCGGCAGTTCAGTTCATTGCAGATCTACGGATCAGGATTAGGATGAGGCGAACCTTGAGTTTGGTTCCGCGCTCCCTCACACCACCGATACGTAGAGAGAATAGTGGTCACCCTTCGATGCTTGGTTACCACTTAGGTTTATCGGGCTCAGGGTCGCAAACGTTCCTCCCGGCCACTGAATTGCATAACTTGCACCATTCTGGGTATAGCGATCGTCATTGCATCCGGCTTCCCTCATCGGGAGTCAGTGCGTGGCCACTATCCTCTCTGCTTGCGAAGACATCCTGACCTTCCGGGGAAGGCAGGACGCACAAACACATACACCCCGCGTCTTCCGATCGCCTTAGCGCCTTCGATGCAGACCAAACAGGGACACTCGTGGCGTTACGAGGATAAACAAGAGACGCAAGCAATGCAGAAGGAACACCGACACAAAGAGATCCCATTGGGGTCTTTTTGTTTATGTGTGGTGTTTTATCGACCATCGGGCGGGGTTTTGGGCGATGTAATGGCGTATGCGACCTAATTCGTCGGCATTGCGGATGATGTGGTCATGGAAATTTCGTTGCCATACGATTCCGCCGCAGGAATTACGCAAGATATTTATGCGTTTTGTGGCGGCGGATTTGAATGCCGCGATCACGGACGCCAATGATCCGGGCACCATGTCCCGAAACGCACGTGGCCGTGTAGGGGCACGGCATGCCGTGCCCCTACATTCCGGTCCTGGTGGCACACCAAATTCCAGGATCCCATGCACGTGATTTGGCATCACCACGAACGCATCAATGCCAACGAATGGAAAATGTTGTGGTAATTCACGCCAACAATCGTCGGCGATTTCCCCAAATTCATTCAATACCATGTTCCCGCACACAATTTCCCCCAATAAATGTTCCCGTCCCACCGTGCAAATGGTCACGAAATACATCCCATCGGCGGCATAATCCCGTCCCGATAGGCGCGTGGATTTCCGATGATGGATATCCCAATAATCGACGTAGGTGAGGCGCATGAAATCATCGTATGTCGTAGGGGCACGGCATGCCGTGCCCCACCATGCAGATTCTTTTTCATTATTGGATATTTTGGCATATGAAAGCCACATTTCCGGTTCCACACCCCCATGGAACATGCCCAATTTTGTACGGGCGTTTCGCGAAGCGCCCCTACGATTTACTCTTCCCCTTCTCCCCCTCCGCAATCATCGTTTTTGACGGTGGCGGCACTCCCCCACTCGCTTCCAGCTTCTTCTCGAGGTCGGCCATTTTTGTTTCTTCTTCTGCGGTCAAGGGCGCAGCATGCTGCGCCCCTACGAACTTCTTTTTGCGAAGCATATTGAAATCATTGAGCCACATCTCGCGATCGCGCCATTTGCGGTACTCGTCGAGCTTCATGCCTTTGGCCTTCGCCTTCTTCTTCTCCTCATCCTCCTTTTCCTTCGCTTTGACCGCGGTTTTGGCTTCACCAGCGCTCTCCCGGGCGCTTTGCACCCACTTGGTGATCTTCTCTTCCACGATCTTGCGCGTCTCGGCGTAGCGCTCGCGACTTAAGCGCCTGATGGTTTCGACACGTTCTTCATCGAGCTTTACGTCAGGTGGTGGGAGCGTGCTGACAGAAAACGGCTTACTCGGCACTCCCTTGATCATCAATCGGGCGTACGCGTGGTACTTGGGGAGGCTCAGGATATCCTTGGGCAGCACCATTTCCTCAAACTGCTCGCTGAGCGGCTCGGCGTCATCGCTGCCCACCTGGTAGCAGATCATGGAACCGACGTTGCCGAAGACCGCATCTCTCAGCGACGTATTATTGCCTTCGAGTAGGAGTTGATTCACGTACTGATGCGCGACGGTGAGGTTGAGGCGGTATTTGCGCGCCTCGCTGAGGATGGTCGCAAACGATTCCGTGGCGAAGTTTTGGAACTCGTCGACGTAGAGGTAAAAGTCGCGTCGATCTTTTTCGGGAATATCGGCGCGGCTCATGGCATCCAACTGGAATTTGGTGACGAACATGGAGCCAAGGAACGCCGAGTTATCCTCTCCCAGACGCCCTTTGCTCAGGTTCATGAGCACGATCTTCCCGGTATCCATCGCGTGGCGAAAATCGACTTTGCTCACAACCTGGCCGACGATGTTGCGGATCAGCGGTGCACTCAGCAGCTGCCCGACTTTGTTTTGGATCGCGGCGAGCGCCTCCGTTTGATACTTCTCGGACCATGACGTGAATTCATCTTCCCAGAAACTCTTCACCATGTGGTTTTCGACGTGCTCGAGGATTTTTTTGCGGAACACGGGATCACTGAACATCCGCATGATGCCGAGCATCGACTGGTTTCCGGCTTCTATCAGCGCCAGAAGCGTGTTGCGAAGGATGTACTCCATGCGGCCACTGAACGCCTCGGGCCACATCTTCTTGAAGATGCTCATGAGGCCGGAGACGACCAGCACACGCTGTTCGGGGTCCTGGCAGCTGAGCATGTTGAAGGCGACAGGGTTCTCTTTATCGGCGGGGTCGAAGAGGATCACATCATTCGTCCGCTCCTTGGGAATGAACTTGAGCACGGCCTCGACAAGGTCGCCGTGCGGATCGATGAGCGCGACGCCTTTGCCACCCAGGATGTCGCTGTAGATCATATTCTCAAGGAGGGTGGACTTGCCCATACCTGTTTTCCCGATGGTGTAGATGTGCCTGCGGCGGTCGTCGGTGCGGATGCCGAATTTCGTCCGGTGACCGCGAAAGAGAGCCTCTCCGAGGACGGTGAGGTCATCGTTCTGGGTTTCGGTGATGACCGGGAGATCGACCGGCGGTTCCAGCTTCCGACTGAGTACCCAGTCGAAGTTCGGCGTTTTGACGAGGATATTGGGCACGTGCCACAGCGTGGCGACTTCTTCGCTCGACATCGCAAACGGCGCTCCGCGAAACCCGACCGGGAGCTGCGCGTACGTGCGCGGATGATGCTCGTGGAAGCCGTTGCAGTGCGGCAGGTTGAACTGGCGGAAACTGCCAGCGATCTCCTCCACTTTTTCCCGTGCCTCCGCCTCCGCGGACGCAGGTGCGATGATGCTGACACGCACGTTCACCAGAAAGAGCAGCCGATTGAGCTTGTCGACCGCAGCCGTCTCCTTGTCTTCCCGATCATGACTCCGCATGCCCACTTTGCGCTCCTCATCGTCGTCGTTCACCTCCCCTACTTCGCCGGTGGAGAAGGACATGCTCGGCATGCGCGTGAACCATGTGCGGAACCCGCCCATCAGCATGTCGATCGGAAAGAGCGCGAGTCGCATCCATCCGCGTGCCATGTGCGCACGCGTGAAGAGATTGGCGTACCACGGCCAATGTTTGGGGAGCCCACGGAGAAGTAGCGGGAGGAATTTAAGCGCACGGCGGCGGAAACGCGGACCGAGCGGGCGGATCGTGATGCTCACATGGCCGCGCATCCCGGGCACGGGATACCGCACCATCGATGAGGTGATCCCGGCGATGGTATCGATGGTCTGCCGCGTCGCCTGGTCCACGTACTGCGGGTGCCGCTTGATCGGAAACAGCTCCGGCTCTTCCAGCGTCAGATCCTGTGAAAGAACGACCTCCTCTTCGCGGACGGCGAACGTCTCGAGTGGCACGGGCTCAATTTCGGCGTCGGGGTACTGCGCGTACAGCTGACTCTCCACGAGCGGCGAGGCGCGAACGCTCGACCGTGCGTAGAGCGCGATTTTCCCCTCGCTCACGCCAATTTCCAGGCTCACCGGCTCTTTCCCCCGCAGCGAGTGGAACGACGATAGCACCGCCTCCATCATCAGCGGTCCGCGCGAAGCCGAGACCTCATCGGGATCCGGGAGAGAGGGGCGAATACGGAGCAGGATTTGATCGCTTTCTGATGCCATTTTTACCAGTATACCACATATTTGCATTCCCTAGAGCAGCCTTCCACGGCTGCGTCATGCACGCGATTACGCGCTCTTGGAAGGGCGCTCTGGAGGATTTCGTTACGTTGACCGCAAAAGGTCCGCCACCATCTCCAGTGCGACGGTGTTATAGGCGTAATCCATCCGCATATGCCCCAGGATGCCGATCACCCCTTTCTCGCCTCGGACGCTGTACCCCGTGATCATCATCGCGCAGCTCTGGAACTGTGGAAGGATGTGCTCTTCGCCGATGTAGTATCGCACTTTCTCATCGATCTCGATCTTCCGCAGCACGTCCGTGATGCGTTCCTCCAGCACTTCGACGACGGCGCTCGCAAGCATCGGGTTCTGCTGGAATTCGATCTGCCGCAGCGCGTGCGCGAGCCCCAGGAAGTACACGCCGGGCTTGTGCGGCACAGTGGCAAACGCGATGTTCGGGATCATCTGGCTCAGCAATCCCACGGCTTCGTAGGCACGTTCCTGATCCTTCCGCCGGAAGTACTGCTCCTTGAGCGTGTTGAATTTCTTCAGGACGATCTTCTCCTGCGCGCCGGGATCCAGATACTCCTTCACGTAGATGCGGTATCCCTTTGCCGTCGGCACGCGCCCCGCGGAAATATGCGGCTGTTCCAGGTAGCCCTCGTCGCCCAGCACGCGCATTTCATTGCGGATCGTGGCGCCCGACACGCTGAAATCGCCGCGGATCAGGAGCTCCTTGGAACCGACCGGGATCGCGGTCTGGATGAACTGGTCAATGATGGCCACGAGAAGCTTTGACTGGCGGGAGTCCATACTGCAACAAGTATAGCAGTCGACGCATTCGACTGCTATGACCGCTTTTAGCCGCAGGTTTGCAACCTGCGGAGCAGTCTTGGCTTGGGAGTGCTATCGCGCGATCTGTACCGTTTTCTGATCCGGCGACACGATCATGTGGTAGAAGGGGCCGCCTTTGTCTTTCCAGACTCCTTCTTTCCAGAAATCGACGACAACATTCCCTTCATCCAGAACATGGACGCCCGCGACGCGCAGGTTTGGATCGGGATCAATACGATGGAGATCTTTGCCGAAAGTAAATTCGTCCATTTGTTGCCCGAGAACGTCGAGCTGCCTGAGCACGAGATCTTCAGGATGCTCCTGCGGCGTCACGACGTACCAACGGGCGTTTCTCTCGAAGTATTCGCCGAATCCCATGCCCGTGATCACCGGTGCGATGGCAGGGCCGTCGGGATTGAAGGCAACATGGAAGACGGCATCGAAGTTTTTTGGGATGTCGTTCTCCCGGTTCGCTGCATAGACGAAGTACCCCTCGTTCGCGCGGACGTATTGCACCCGATCGAAGCCGAACGGGGCTTCCACTCTGGCCATGTCACCATTCAGATCTCTGACGACGAGAGTCGCTTTCCCGGGTGCATCAGGAACCGCAGTATAATCCCCGACAATCTCCCCATCCTTAGTGACGGCAAGGCATATCTTCATGGGGTCGTTACCAGTCACAAGCAAGCAACCCGAACAGACCGCACCAACCGCGATGTCGGAATAGCAGGATGACTTGGTCGCCCCCTGCTGCGAGACGGAAGTGCACGCGACAAGCAATGCTGTGCAGGCCAATCCGATGGACGATGTGCGGAAGAGTTTCATGCAAAAATCATACTCGACAACAGCACGCCCACTCAAGTTTCTGCTTACTTCTTCGTGGCAGTCTTCCCCTTCGACGCCGCCTGAATCTTGCGGAAGCGTTCGACACGGCCACCGCGGGCTTCGGTCTGCTTCTTGCCCGTGTAGATCGGGTGGCAGGCGCGGCAGACTTCCACCGTCTGCTCTTTGACCGTGCTCGGGATCAAATAGACGGCCTTGCAGGTGCTGCAGGAGGTCTTGGCGTCGGCGAACATTTCGGGGTGGATGGCGGCTTTCATGGCTGGGGTACTTTACACGAGATTTTGGCACGTGCAAGAGCCCCTGTCTTCCCGAGCGTACCGAGGGATTAGCGCTTTTTCTTCGCCTTCGCCGCTTTCTTCGCGGGCTTCGGCTTCGCTTTTATAGGCTTCGGTTTCATCTTCTTCTTCGCCGCAGCGACGCTCTTCTTTACAGGCTTGGTGGATGCTTTGGCCGAGGACTTCGCGAGGACCTTCTTGATCTTCGGCGCGACGACGGGCTCGTCTTCCTCCTCAACTTCCACTTCCACCTTCTCCATCACCGCCGTCGCCGTGGAGCCTTCGAGCATCTTCTTCGCCGCGCGCTTGAACGCACGCTTCACCGCCTTGGTGTCATCGACGATTGCTTCGACCTCCTCCGCGCGGAGTTCTTCCGCCGCCTGTGCGATCGCCTCCTGACTCTCCTTGTCCTCCAGGATCACGCTCATGGTCGCGACTTTGTCGGCACCCGAGAGGCGCATGACGATCACGCCCTGGGTGGCGCGGCCACGGGACGGGATGTCGCTGAGTTTCATGCGGATCATCTGGCCGTGCTTGCTGATGCACAGCAAGTCGCCCTCTTCGCCTTCCGTGAGCACATGCCCGCCCACGATATCGCCGGTCTTGGGCGTCAGCTGTGCGGCCTTCACGCCGGTGCCTCCCCTGCCCTGCAGGCGGTACTCATCGACCGAGGTCATCTTACCAAGGCCGTTCTGCATGACGACGAGGAGCTTGGACTTGGCGGGGTCGGTGATCAGCGCTGCCTCGACCACTTCGTCGCCCGGCGCCAGCATGATGCCCCGAACGCCCGCCGCGGCGCGGCCCATGGAGCGCACGTCGTCTTCCTTGAAGCGGATGGACTTCCCTTTCTTCGTGAGGATGTAGACCTCGTCCTTGCCGCTCGTCGCGATCACCCACTTAAGGTCGTCGCCCGGCGGGAGCTTCTGCGCGATCAGGCCGGAGCGGCGGATGTTCTCGAATTCCGTGAGGTCCGTGCGCTTCACCGTGCCCTTCGTGGTGGTCATGAAGAGGTGCTTCTTATCCTTCAGGTCAGCCTTGAGGATCGCCGTGATACGCTCTTCGGGCTGCAGCTGCAGCAGGTTCACGATGGCCTGTCCTTTGGCGACGCGCCCGGCCTGGGGCACTTCGTAGGTCGGCATCTTGAAGACGCGGCCGGTGTTCGTGAAGAACAGGATGTCGTCGTGGTTCATGACGTGCATCATCGAGAGCACTTCATCGTCGTCCTTGGTCGTCATGCCGATGATGCCCTTGCCGCCGCGGTTCTGGGAACGGAACTGCACAGGGCTGAGGCGCTTCACGTACCCCGCCTGCGTCAGCGTGACGATCATCGGGGCGTTTGGGATCGTGTCCTTGGCACTGAATTCGCCCACCCCATGCGGGACAATGGCGGTGCGGCGGCCGTCGCCGTAGGTCTCCTTGATCAGCGCAAGTTCGTCTTTGATCAGGCCGTCCATCTTCTTCTGGCTCGCAAGCAGCGACTCGCACTCCGCGATGAAGTCTCGCTTCTGCTGGAGTTCCTCCTCGATCTTCTTCCGCTCGAGGCCGGCCAGCGTCTGGAGGCGCATCTGGAGGATGGCGTCCGACTGGAGGTCGGAGAGCTTGAAGCGGTCGATCAGGTTTTCCTTGGCGACCTCCTTTGTTTCGCTCTTCCTGATAACCTTGATGACCTCGTCGATGTGGTCGAGAGCCTTCTTCAACCCCTCGAGGATGTGTGCACGCTCCTTGGCGCGGTCGCGGTCGAAGGTGATGCGGCGGCGGACCACCACGCGGCGGTGCCCCAGGAAGATCTGGAGCAGTTCCTGCACGTTCATCAGGCGGGGCTGCAGGCCATCGGCCAGCGCGATCATGTTGTAGCCGAAGCTGGTCTGGAGGTCGGTGTGTTTGAAGAGCAGGTTGAGCACCTTCTGCGGGTAGGCGTCCTTCTTGAGCTCGATGATGATGCGGATGCCGTCGCGGTCGGACTCGTCACGGATGTCGGAGATGCCGACGATGATCTTGTCGTTCACGAGCTGGGCCATCTTCTCGATCATCGTGCTCTTGTTGACCTGGTACGGGATCTCGCTGATGCGGATCTGGTAGCGGCCTTCCTTCACCTCTTCGATCTCGGCCTTACCGCGGATGATCACCGAGCCACGGCCCGTGAGGTACGCCTGCCGGATCGCCTCTTTGTTATAGACGATACCGCCGGTCGGGAAGTCCGGACCCTGGATGAACTGCAGGAGGTCTTCGACCGTCGCGTCCTCATGCTCGATCATGTACAGCGCGGCGCTGACAATCTCCTCCAGGTTGTGCGGCGGGATGTTGGTCGCCATACCCACGGCGATGCCAACGCTGCCGTTGAGCAGCAGGTTCGGGATCTTGGACGGGAGCACCGTCGGTTCCCTGCGGAAGTCGTCGTAGTTGGGGGCGAAGTCGACCGTGTCCTTTTCGATATCGGAGAGCACATGCTCCGTGATCTTGTCCATGCGCGCTTCCGTGTACCGCATGGCGGCTGCGGAATCGCCGTCGATAGAACCGAAGTTCCCCTGGCCGTCGACGAGCGTGTAGCGCATCGAGAAATCCTGGGCCATACGGACCATCGCTTCGTAGATCGGCGCGTCGCCGTGCGGGTGGTATTTTCCCATCACGTCTCCGACCACGGCCGCGGACTTCTTGTACTTGGCGGATGCGCGGAGCCCCAACTCATGCATGGCGAACAGAATGCGGCGGTGGACGGGCTTCAACCCGTCGCGTGCATCCGGCAACGCGCGGGCGACGATGACGCTCATGGCGTAACTCAAATAGCTCTCCTCCATTT
This sequence comes from Candidatus Peribacteria bacterium, assembly GCA_009691305.1. GTDB lineage: Bacteria > Patescibacteriota > Gracilibacteria > Peribacterales > Peribacteraceae > JABFSS01. The sequence continues at coordinate 24,975 of SICS01000019.1, forward strand.
CGGCCACGATGGGCCGCGGCACAATCTTGCCAAGGGTGCCCGTGTCCTGGGGCAAAGCGGCGGAATCGTCCTTGTCAGGCATGGGAAAAACGGAGTGAATGACGCCGAAGATGATAGTATTTCGCTATCCTTAAAGCAATGCTCTCCATCCTATCGACGCCCATCGGGAATTTGGGGGATATCACCCTCCGCGCCATCGAAACGCTAAAAACCTGCGACGCGATCGTCTGCGAGGACACGCGTGTGACGGGGCAATTGCTCAAGCATCTGGGAATCGAGAAGAAGGAGCTGATCAGCTTCCACGGCAACACCGATCCGGGGAAGGTCGACTTCGTTTTGCGGCAATTGAAGGAGGGGCGGCATCTCGTGCTCGTCTCCGATGCTGGGACGCCGGGTATCAGCGACCCCGGGTACGTCGTCGTTTCGAAGGCGACGGAGGCAGGTGCGCAGATCGAAGTGATCCCGGGCGCCTCCGCCTTCCTCGCCGCACTCAGCGGATCGGGGCTTCCCATCAACCAATTCGTCTACCTGGGATTCCTGCCACTCAAGAAAGGACGCAAGACGTTGATCGACTCCTTTAAAGGAGAAGAGAGAACGATCGTCTTCTACGAATCCGTGCACCGCATCGAACGCACATTGCTGGAGATCGGCGAGGCATTGAAGGAGCAGCCGGACCGCTCCGTGGTGGTCGCACGCGAACTGACGAAGATGCACGAGGAGTTCGTGAGGACGACGGTGCGGGATATGCCATCCATCGCCGGCACCATCACAAAAAAAGGGGAATTCGTCATCGTTATCGGTGCAACCCCGTAGGGGCGACCCGATGGGTCGCCCGGAATAGATGATGGGGTCGCCCGGAATAGATGATGGGGTCGCCCGGAATAGATGATGGGGTCGCCCGGAATAGATGATGGGGTCGCCCGGAATAGATGATGGGGTCGCCC
>SICS01000020.1 GCA_009691305.1 Candidatus Peribacteria bacterium
GTCGTCGTATGGATCGCGCATGCCGACCCGAAGGCATCGTCGCCGAGCGGCGGAAAGAGGGATGCAATGTGCCCATCATCCCCCATCCCGAGTGTGACCAGGTCCGGTGGCCCTTTCTTGAGCAGATCATTCAAATGCTGACCGTAGAGTTTCACGCATTCCGGAAGCGGTAGGGTCGTATCCGGAAAAATGATCTGCGACTCGGGGATCGTTGCGTTCTTCAGGAGCGTCGAGCGGAGCAGGAACTGGTTACTGTTGGGATCATCCGCGCGGATGTACCGGTCATCGACCAGGAACACCCAGACCTTTGACCAGTCGATCGGAGACGACGGCGTCTCCGCCGCTCTTCCGAGCGCTTCGTAGATCGGCTTGGGCGTGGAGCCGCCCGAGAGGCCGAGGATACAGAAGCCGCGCGCCTTGATCGCATGGTCAATGTTCTGCCGCATCAGCGCAGTTCCTTCAGTGACAAATTCAGCGTCTGTCATGGGCTGATCATACCACCCACGTCACCCCATCCTTTGCGGCCCAGCCGACCGCCTCCTCCGGACCGTTTCCCCCCGCGGGATAGAAGTAGAGCGGCGTGGATTCCTGTTCCAAGTGACTCTGCAGCGGATCGATCAGCCTCCACGCCGTCCGTACCTCATCAAACGTCAGGAACCAGTTCTGTTTCCCGTGGATCGCTTCCAGCAGCAGCAGGCCGTGCTCGGGGAGGCAGTCGCCCGTGCAGACGAGTGGGTCTTCCAGGATCAGCGGTCGGAAGCTGGGCGTCGTACCGCCCACTTTGGTCTGCAGATGGACCCGCATGCCCGCCTCGCCCTGGAGGATGATGTCGAGACGGTTCGGCGTGCTTCCCTCCCCCACCACATGCGGTTCTTGGAACTGGATCGAGATGCGCGTCTCTTTCTTGCCGAGGCGCTTGCCCGAGCGCAGGTAGAACGGCACGCCCTGCCAGCGCGACTCCCGGCTCAAAAGTTTGAGCGCGGCGAAGGTGTTCGTGCGCGAGGTCTCGGGGATCTCCTCCTCTTCGCGGTACCCCGCGACGGTTTCGCCGTGCACTTTCCCCTTCGTGTACTGCGCCTGCAAGATCACCTCGTCCAGGTTTGTGGCAGGCGGCAGGTAGAACTGCTTCAGCGCGTTCAGGCGGCTCTCGCGAATCGTTGACTCCGATTCTTTGATCAACATCGTGAGCAGCGACGTCATCATCAGCAGATGGCTCTGGAACATGTCACGCAGCATGCCCGTGTGCTCAAAGTATCCCGATCGTCCCTCCAGTCCGTACGATTCCAGGCCAGCAACTTCCACATGGTGGATCAGTGAATTCTTGAAGAGACGCTCCAGAATTGGGTTTGCGAAGCGCAGATAGTAGACGTTGCGGACGGCTTCTTTGCCCAGATAGTGGTCGAGCAGGTAGATCTCCTCCTCGGTAAAGCATTTTTCGAGCTGCATGCGGATGTCTTCAAAACTCTTCAGGTCGTGGCCGACGGGCTTCTCGACAATGCACCGGAATGGGACCGATTTATCATGCACACCGCTCGCGGAGAGGTTTTCGACGACTTGGGAGAACACCATCGGGGGGATCGAGAGGTACGCGACGCGGACGGCGTTCTTCCATCCTTTTTCGAGCGACGAGATCGTCTTCGCAAGCTTCGCAAAATCCGCGGCCTTGTCGTACTGCCCAGAAACGTAGTGCACGTGCGAGAGGAAATCGTCGAGCACCTTCTTGTTCACCTCTGGCATCTGCGCGTGGACCGATTCCTCCACGAGCTTCCGGAACGCCGCCTTGTCCATCTCCGTCCGCGAATAGCCGATGATCGCGTAGTTCTCCGGGAACCGCTTCTTCAGCGCCAGCACGTACAGTGCTGGGTAGATCTTCAATTTCGCCAAATTACCCGATGCGCCAAAGAGGATGAAGGAGAAGGGATGTGGAGCGGAGAGGAGCTTCATGGAGAACTCAGTATAGGAGATCTTGCCAGAAGCGTCATCGAGTTCTATTCTTAGTGCACATCATCGCCTATCAAGAGAAGCGTCGAAACCGGCTTCGCTCAAGAAGAGCTACGCCGCGTTGCGGGAACTGGCCCGCTTGAGACGCTCCCCAACCTCCGAAGTCTCGGAACGGTGGGAACTCCAGCCCCGTCAGGGGAGAGATACCTAATAACCACTCTTCCTATGACCAGGAAGAGATCTTTCAATTACTACAGTCATGGTTCGTCTTCGCTCACCATGACAACTCATCCTCTTTCTCCTCTTAGCCCTCTTTACCCTCTTCATTTATGTCCCACTTCTTCACGTCCGAATCGGTGACCGAGGGTCACCCCGATAAACTGTGCGACCAGATCAGTGACGCGATCCTGGACGAAGCGCTGCGTCAGGATCCCGGCACGCATTTGGGCTGCGAATGTCTGGCCACCACGGGTCTTGTGGTCGTTGCGGGCGAAATGCGCACAAGCGGGTATATTCCCATCGCCAAAATCGCGCGCCAAATTGTCAAAGAAATCGGATACGATGATGCGATATACGGATTCGACTGCAACGCATGCGCGGTCATCGTCACTGTCGGTGAACAGAGCGCCGACATCGCGCTGGGTGTTGATGAGAGTACGAACAAAACGAAAGAGCAGGGTGCCGGCGACCAAGGCTTGATGTTCGGATTCGCATGCGACGAGACGCCGGAGCTGATGCCGCTGCCGATTTCACTCGCACACGGACTGACGAAAAAGCTCACAGAGATGCGCAAAAACGGCAGTCTCACATACCTCCGCCCCGATGGCAAAAGCCAAGTGACAATTCAGTATTCCGATGACGGCAGGCCGGAACGGATTGAATGCGTCGTCATCAGTACGCAGCATGCAGAGGACGTGACGCACGAACAGATCTGCGCCGACATCAAGAAGTACGTCATCGAGCCGGTGTGTGGAAAGTATCTCGACGCGCAAACCAAATATCACATCAACCCGACGGGACGCTTCGTGATCGGCGGCCCCCCCGGCGACTGCGGACTCACGGGTCGCAAGATCATTGTGGATACCTACGGCGGCTACAGCCGTCACGGTGGCGGCGCGTTCTCCGGCAAGGATCCGAGCAAAGTGGATCGCAGTGCTGCGTACGCAGCTCGGTGGGTTGCCAAGAACGTGGTCAAAGCCGGACTCGCGCGCAAGTGCGAAGTGCAGGTGGCGTATGCCATCGGCGTTGCCGCTCCCGTCTCGGTTCACGTCGAAACATTCGGCACCGGCAAGGTCAGCGATCGCATCATCGAGAAGGCCGTTACGCAGGTGTTCGATCTGCGGCCGGCCGCCATCATCCGTGATCTCGATCTCCTGAAGCCGCAATACAGGGCACTCGCTGCCTACGGCCACATGGGGAGAGAAGATCTGGGTGTGAAGTGGGAGGTGTGTGATCGGGTAGATGCGTTGATGAAGGCGATCTAATCAGTCTTTGTTTGGGACAGGTACCACCAACTGACGTTCCTTCATTCTCTTCGTTTCCAGAGCAGCTCCGAGCAGACTGACGATTTTCTCAAGTTGTTCCGTACCCAGACTGGCGATCACTTCTCCGACAAGCTTAGCGCGTGTCATATCTTCCTGTAGTGCTATCTCTTCACCCTTGCTCGTGAGCGAGACGTCTCTCCTCCTCTTATCCCTCGGATTAGTTACACAGTCTATGTGAGGTATCTCTCAATTCCAAAAAACGCAGCACTCTGGATGTCTGCGCATCCAGGACATTCAACTTTCCCGTGATGTCACCGACGATTAAAGAGCCATTGACCAGCAGCAATTTGCGGATGCAGGCCGCATTAGTCACCAGTCCGCCGCTGTTCCTGCCTCCGAATGCCGTAAATATTTCCATCGCGAGGTCCGCGAGCGCGGGGAGATTTTCGTCCTTGGAGTCTTTTTCCATAGTGGATGATCTTAACAGCGTGCCGGACTCTGTCAAATACACCATTTTCCTGTTCCCGCTAGCATACCCCCATGCCCTTCCCTCCCGACCTTCACGAATCGTTCGCCGCGCGCGCCGCAGCCGTCAGCCTGCGCGCGGAGGACGTCGATGAGCACTTCATTCTCGGCAGCGGTCACGGAGGGCAGAACCGCAACAAGCGCGCGACCGCGGTACAGCTCGTCCATCACCCGACCGGAACCGAAATCCGTTGCTTCCACAGACGTCAGCAGCACCAGAACCGCATGGACGCGTGGATGACACTCCTCGAAAAACTGGAAGAGCGGAAGCGCGACATCGAAGGGGCGCTCGCGCACCGCGAATACGTCGAAAAAGCCCAGAAACGGAAGCGCTCGCACGGCGCGAAAAAGGAAATGCTGCGCGACAAGAAGGTCCGTGGTGAGATCAAGCAAACGCGAAAGCCCATTGTGTAGTGATCGTTCGCGAACGAACACTACTGACGGTCCCCGATCGTCGTGCCGGGATAGTAGTAATTGAGCCCTTCGATACGCCCGCTCTCCGCGCGGGCTACTCAGGATTTCAGTTGTTGATTACTGTTCCGGGATAGTAATAGTTCAATATTTCTTCCCCCGTCCTCCCTTCGAGTGCCTGGGCTTTTGCGCCGCATCCTGACATCCCGACGCCGTGGCCTCGGAGCGCCATGCCCTTGCACCACGGATCCGGCTTGGAGCTGAAGATGCCTGCGAATGGGAAGTCGCCCCAATGTGCCTCGGCGGGCGTGCGCGTGCGGCCATCATCGGAGGAGAAGTACGGCGGCTTGATCACCTGTCCGTTGTACGAGAGCACTTGCCCAGCCGTCTCGCGCGCCATGCGCACCCACTTGGGGTTCTGCAGCTCGAAGTCGTAGCCTTTGTAGAGCTGGAACGTGGCAGGGCTGTCGGAGCCGTCGTAGGGTTTGCCTGCGAATTTCCGGTGGTCGGGGTCTAGGTAGTACGTCGCGTACGTCCGCGCGGCAATCGCGAACGCGCGCTGCTTCTCCAGCGGCTCAGTGTCCGGTTCCTCGCCAAGCCCCATCAGGTAGCTCTCGAGTTGCAGCTCGTTGATCAGCACCAGCGCATTATCGAGCACGCGGCACTCCAGGAACCCCCGGTACCGCTTGGGAGCCGTCCCCTCCGCTTCAATAGTCAGGACATCCTCGCCCGGTTCCAGGCGTACGACCGGCGCGTCCACCGTTTGTCCGCCTGAGGACAGTTGGCACATCTCCCCATTCCTTCGCAGAGCAAAGATGCCGCCCTGGAACTGCGTGCCGTTCACACGGATCGCGCCCGGCGCGCGGACCGTCACGGTGCCGACGTTCGCAGGGAAGGCATTCGTCAGGTGGATGCGCACTGTCGGTGAGCTGTCCCCCGTTTGTTCGGTCGAGACTACTGCCCGTACCTGCGTCGTTCTCTGCTGTTGCGTGGCAGTCGTCCCATTCTCCTGGAGCGTCTGTGTCGTCTGGCGCGTGTTGATCAGCTGCATCGTGCGCACGCGCCTGCCGGACGTCTCAAACATGTACTGGAGCGTTCCGATCTTCACTGGCCATGTGCCTGGGCTCATCGGCAGGCGGACCTTTACTCGGAGGAGGATCGATTCGCCTTTTTTGACGAGCGGTATGGGGATGCGTAGATCCCCGCGGATGGGGATGAACACCCCTTCGCGTTCTTGCCACATCTGGAGGTTGCTCCCGCGCGTGATCCGCGCGATGCGCGTGTTTTGTGTGTACGATTTTCGCCCCGCACGGAAAAAGAGCGGCACGATCACTTCGCCGCCCGGCCGTCCCTGGATCACCGTATCGCCCAGCACTGCGAGCCCGTCTTCCCCGGTGATGATCTTGCTGGCACCGCTCCCCGTGATCGGCACTTTGATGGGTTCTGCGACGTGAGGGAATTCCACCGCGGTGTCCACCTGGCCCGTGCGGACGTTCGTGCGCACCTGGTCGAGCGCGCTCCACATCGCGAAGCCCGGACAATCGGTGGAAACGAGCTGGCGGTGGCCGACGATCGGCGAGAGCGATTTGCCGTGGAAGACGACGCTGCGCGTCATATCGATGTGGTACTTCGAGCCTAGCACCTGCAGCAGCCACTGCAGGCTCTTCGCCTGAACCTGTGTGGGCTCCTCCAAATCAAAGTTCCCCATCAGTGCCACGCCGACTGTGCCGATGTTGTTGCAGTACGTGTGGCCGCCCACCACCGAATCGCCTCCGGTACGCCCTTCGTAGATCTGTCCCTGCTCATCTATCAAATAGTGGTAGCCCACGTCGCCCCACCCGCGGTTGTTGGCGTGGTACGTATAAAGTGCGCGCACCCGCTCCAGCCCCGAGCGCTGATCGCCCGTTGTCGACAGCGCCGTGTGGTGCACCACGAGCAGCTTCACCTGCGTCGAGAACGTCAGCGGCCAGCGGAGCTTCTCGCCTTTTGCGTTCTCCGTCACCGCGGTGCTCGCTTTGAATTCGGCGGGGAAGTGCGCCTGCGCGTCGCGGCACTCTTGCTCGCGATTCACGGTGGGCTGCGTCGGCCCTTGCACGGCTGCCACGTCCCCATTGTCCTGCGCGGACATTGGCGATGTCGGCTTCTCATCTTCTTCCACAACCAGGAACGAATCGTCCGCTCCCCATTCCTGGCGCGAGAGGATGCGCGGCTTGCCGTCCGCGAGTGCCGCGACGGTGAAGGTGGTGGGTGCCGTCGAGACATGGATCGGATGGATGTCAGCGTGCCCGATCTCCGCTTGGAACCGGACCGTTGTCGTGCCGGGCGGGAGCATCACCAAATTCGATTCGCGGAGCGCGGGGTCCTGCTCATTCTCCACCGTGAGACCCTGCCACTCCGTCCACTGCGACCCATCCCACGCGCTCACCGCCTGCGGGGTCTCGCCAGTGATCCTGACGCTCACCGCATCGACCGGTGCCGCAAACGAGTACGTGGTCAGCGTAGCCGAAAAAGCCCCGACTCCCTGCACATGCATGAGCGAACACAGCAGCGATACAATGGCGAAAGCAGACCGAGGGCGCATCGGGGAGGAGTATAGGACAGGCGAGGGGCAAACTGTTGCTCTTTTGCCTATTTTCTCCAGTACTTCACCGGGTTTTCAGCAACTGCTCGTAATTTTCGATCATGGTTTTCTCACTGAATTTTTTCTCCGCCGAGATTCTTCCGGCTGTGGCAATTCGGCCACGCACGGCCGTATCCTGGAGATGGACAATGGCTTTTTTCAGCGCATCTACCGAGTCTGCTTTCGCGATGATCGTGTCCTCCTCATCCTTCAGGTACCCCGCGATCCCGCACTGGTCTGTCACGATCACGGGTGTGCCGCAGGCCATCGCTTCCGCGGCCACGAGACCGAAGGGGTCGTTCTCCCGGGAAGGCAGGACGAGGGCGTCGATGGAGTGGTAGAAAGAGGCGATGTCGGGAATAGTTGGAAGGATCTGGATGCGAGGGGTTGTTAGATGGTTGGATGGTTGGATAGTGGAGAGAAGAGAGTGCAGGCGGGCTTCCTCTGGGCCGGTGCCAACGATGGTCAGGGAAACATTTGGAAGATCGGTGACGGCGTTGATCAGAAGGTCGACGCCCTTTTCGCGGCTTAAGCGAGCCACACAGCCTAACTTCACCCCCTCCCCCCGGCCCCCTCCCCCACCGCTCGTTCGGCTCGCGGAGGGAGAGGGGGAGGAGCTATTCCCCCTCTCCCCCGCAGGGGGGAGGGGGTTAGGGGGTGGGGGTTTGAACCACCCAACATCAATTCCATTCGGAATCGCAATCACCGTCGAAGGTTTCCATCCAAGATCGATGTAGATCTTGCGGCTCAACTCCGACACACAAATCGTCGTCACTTTTTCACTCAGCTTCTTGAGGGTCGGGAGCCACGGATTCTTTGTCAGCCACGGGCCGACGCTGTCGTGCTCGATCCAGAAAACCTTGATTCCATTTTTCACTGCGGCCTCAGTCAGCAGGAGTTTTTCACTCAAGCTGAGCATGACGATAGTGGAAAGTGGTAAGTGGTAAGTGGAAAGTGAACGGATGAGTTTTTTCTTCATCGCAGCTTTTCTCCAAAAAAAACTGATCGCATTCCATTTCGTCACGGGAGGATTCCCAATATCCAATTCCGTAATCCGTAATCCGTAATCCGCAACTCCCTTCAAGAGAATCGGACAACTCCCCAGAAAACTCACCTCATGTCCGTGCTTACTCAGACCTTTCATGAGAGAAAGAGTCTGAATCTCCGCGCCGCCAAGGGCGCTTTCAAGCGGAAAACGGGTGAAGAGGATGCGCATTACTTTTTTGAAATCACCGTCTGCCCCGCCATATACGGCCTCAGCACCTCCGGAATCGTCACCGATCCGTCTTTATTCTGATAGATCTCCAATATCGGAATCAAAATGCGCGGGCTCGCGATGCAGGTGTTATTGAGCGTGTGGACGAAGAGTTTCTTGCCCTCGGCGTTCTCGTATTTGATGTTCAAGCGGCGTGATTGGAAGTCGTGAAAGGTCGAGCAGCTGTGCGTCTCGCCGTAGCACTTGCGGCTGGGCATCCACGTCTCAATATCGTTCTTATAGACCTGCCCGCGCCCCATGTCGCCGGTGCACACATCCACAACGCGATACGGGAGCTTGAGTGCCTGCAGGACCTCCTCCGCATTTGTGAGGAGCTCTGTGTGCATCTTTGCGCTGACCTCCGGATCGTTCTCGCACAGCACCACCTGTTCGACTTTCTGGAACTGGTGGATGCGATAGAGGCCCTTCGTGTCCTTGCCGTACGTGCCGGCTTCGCGGCGGAAGCACGGTGAGATGCCGCAGTAGCGCTTGGGCAGCTCCTCAAGCTTCAGCGTCTCATCTTTGTGATATGAGGTGACGGAAACTTCAGACGTTCCGATCAAGAACGCTCCATCGCCTTCGAGCGGTCCATCTTTCTCCTTCTGCACACCAATCGCGTACGCCTGCTCCTCTCCCCCAGGGAAGTAACTGGTGCCCATCATGGCCGGGTAATGGACGAGCAGCGGCGGAATAAACGGCGTGTAGCCTTTCTTTCGCAGGTGATCGAGCGTGAACATCAATACCGCATATTCCAGCCGTGCGCCGTCGCCCTTCAAGAAGTACATCCGCGATCCTGCGATCTTCACGCCGCGCGGGATATCCACAATGTCGAGCTTCTCGCCGAGCGTCACATGGTCCAAGGGCTCAAAGTCGAACTTGGGGAGATCGCCGTGTTTGCGGATCTCCTTATTCTCCGTGTCATCCTTCCCAACAGGAACATTCGGCAGCGGGATGCTCGGGAAGAAGAGTTGGATCTGGCTCCACTGCGTTTCCAGCGCGGTCAGCTCATCTTCTTTCTCCTTCAATTCATCCCCGAGCGTTTTCATTTCCTTGATCATCTTCTCCTTCTCGGCGCCCTTTAGTTTCGGGATATCCTTGCTGACAGTGTTTCGCTTTCCACGCATGTCTTCGACATCCTTGAGCAGCGCCTTCCGTTTCTCATCCAGTTTCAAGAATGCCTTCACATCAACTTTGATGTTCTTCTTCTTTGCAGCATCGGCGTAGGCGTCTGGTCTGGCGCGAAGATCATTGAGGTCAATCATGAGCCTATGGTATAGCCGAAAACCCAGCAGAACCAGCGAGGCCTTTCTGGCCGCAGAACATTGAAATCTGCGCCGAGAAACGGCGCGCTAATCCATTTCCCCCATCGCCCTCTGCACGATCCGCACGTTCTCGAGAATGCTTTCGATATTCTGTTTGTCTTTCCCCTTCTTCGGGTTCAGGAGCGAGAGGGCCTTCTGCCATGCGTCGAAAGCCTCAGCCGCTTCGTTGTTCCGCGCGTACGCCGCGCCCAGGTCCATCAATGTCTCCGAGTCGTCGGGCCGTGCTTTCAGCGCTTTGCGGAAGTAGCCGACGGCTTCGATGTAGTCCTCTTCGATCGTGCAGTTCTCGGCCACCTGGAGGCAGAATTCGATGTAGTTGTTCGTAAAAAGCTCCTCATCGGGAAGCAGCTCCATGGCTTCCCGTAGCAGTTTCTCCCCCTCCTTATGGTGTGTCTCATCGCTGACGCGCATGGCCTCTTCGGTCAGTTCTACGGCGCGATCGAAGTCATTGGAGGAGGAACGGGGTGCCATGCGTCGACCATTGAACCACAACGCGCAGTCGTGTACAATTTCGGGTCTCATGTCACCTAGTAAAGACATCCCCGGCAAAGGCCGTAGGCCTCTCAAAGAGAAGCCATTCAAGCTTGTCGCTCCCTTCGAACCGAAAGGCGATCAGCCTGCGGCTATCGAGAGACTCGTGCAGGGGCTGAAGAACAAGGAGCGGCACCAGACGCTCTTGGGCGCCACAGGGACAGGCAAGACCTTCACGATGGCCAACATCATCCAGCAGGTGCAGCGGCCGACGCTCGTGCTCGCGCATAATAAAACTCTCGCGGCGCAGCTCTGCAGCGAGTTCCAGGGGTTCTTTCCCGACAACGCCATCTCCTACTTCGTTTCCTACTACGACTACTACCAGCCGGAGGCGTACCTGCCCACGACCGATACCTATATCGAGAAGGACGCGAGCATCAACGAGGAGATCGAGAAGTTCCGCCACGCGGCCACCTTCAATCTGCTCACACGCCGTGACGTCCTGATCGTCGCATCTGTCTCCTGCATCTACGGGCTCGGCAACGTGGAAGATTACGAGGCACTCGCCATCAAGCTCGAACGCGGCCAGAAGATCCAGCGCGACCAACTGCTGCGCAAACTCACCGATATCCAGTACCGCCGCTCCGGGGTCGAGTTCAAGCAGGGCATGTACCACGCTCTCGGCGACACGGTCGAAATCTTCCCGCCGGGAGGCGATACGGTAATCCGCATGGAGCTGCCGTTCGACGAGATCGATGTGATCCAAGAGGTCGATGGCTTCACCGGCGAACTGATCACCGACTTGCAGGAAGTGATGATCTTCCCCGCCGCGCACAACGTCACCACCAAAGAGAAGATCGACGCCGCGGTAGCAGGCATCACCACGGAGCTCGGTGTCCGCGAGAAGGAACTCCTCACGGCGAATGAACTCGTCAAAGCCGAGCGCATCCGCACGCGCACCGAGTACGACATCGAGATGCTCAAGGAGACCGGCTACTGCACGGGTATCGAAAACTACGTGCGCTACCTCAACAACAATTCCGTCCCAGGCTCGCCGCCGTCGACCCTCCTCGATTACTTCCCGAAAGATTTTCTCTTGATCGTCGACGAGTCGCACATCTCGATCCCGCAGGTCGGCGGCATGTACGAAGGCAACTTCAGCCGCAAGAAGACGCTCGTGGATTATGGCTTCCGTCTGCCCAGCAGCCACGATAACCGGCCGCTCAAATTCGAGGAATTCGAGTCGCGTATCGACAGCCGCATCTACGTCTCCGCGACCCCGGGCAAGTACGAGTTCGCCAACACGCCCAAAGAACTCCTGGTCGAGCAAATCATCCGCCCCACAGGACTCCTCGACCCCGTCGTCACTGTGAGGCCGACCAAGCATCAGATCGACGACATCATGGAGGAAATCAAGAAGACGCTCGCGAACAAAGAGCGCGTGCTCATCACGACGCTCACCAAGAAAATGGCCGAAGACCTCACGAAATTCCTCGTCGAGGCCGGCCAGAAAGTCCGCTACCTCCACAGCGACGTCGAGACGCTCGAACGCATCGAAATCCTCCGGCAACTGCGCACGGGCGAGATCGACATCATCGTCGGCATCAACCTTCTCCGGGAAGGCCTCGACCTCCCCGAAGTCAGCTTCATCGCGATCCTGGACGCAGACAAACAGGGTTTCCTTCGCTCGCGTGATGCGTTGATTCAAACCATTGGCCGCGCTGCGCGTAACGTCAGCGGCCACGTGTCGCTCTACGCTGATAAGATGAGCGACGCCATGAAGGCCGCCATCGCCGAGACAGACCGCCGCCGCACGATCCAGCAGGCCTACAATAAGAAGCACGGCATCACGCCTGCGACGATCGTCAAAGCTGTCCACGACATCGCTGAAGAAGGCCGTAAGCTGGAGCTCCGCCGACCGCGGTACGATCACACAAAGATCCCCAAGGACGAGAAGAAGCGCCTCATGGATGAGCTGGAGAAGCAGATGGAGATCGCGGCGCAGAACCTGGAGTTCGAGAAAGCGGCGGACCTTCGCGACGAAGTTGAGTTATTGAGGAGGGAGTTGAAGTGAATGTCATCCCGAGTAGAAAGCCGCGGAGCGGATTTCGTAACGAGGGATGTTCCATAGGGGTGTGGAACATCCGGTTTACTTATCTGTAAGCGAAAAACTTGGTTTTCTAATAATCAATTTCTCATCCAACATCTTTTCAGGTGCTTTCTTTTTTCTATGCTTATTTCATGTATGAATATTTTGTGTATCTTCTCGAATGCGCCGACAAGACCATCTACGTCGGAGTCACGAACGACTACCAGCGCAGATTGTATGAGCATCAAGCTGGTTTGCACCCCGATTCGTACACGTTCACACGAAGACCCGTTAAGCTTGTGTATGTCGCGACATTTAATGATATTCATGAAGCGATTTCATGGGAGAAGCACGTAAAGCGGTGGAGCAACTCCAAAAAGGCCGCTCTTGCTGAAGGTGATGAGGCCGCGTTGCACGTACTCGCAAAGAAAAAATTTCCTCCAAAATGGAAGCGCTACCATGCCTCGATACGATCGCGCGAAGCGCGATCTACTCGGCATGACATTTGGCAATTATGTAATAGCATCCCTCGTTACGCTCCGCGCCAACGCGGAGCTACTCGGGATGACATCTAAATTATCACAGCCTCTTCCACAACCCATCCCTCCCCAATACCCGCTGCCAGAAGAGAGTCTGCTTCGCCTGTTTTGCACTGTGCCGGAGGCGCCAACTGGAATCATTTGCTGCCTGCCAGATCAGCTCTGCGATAGTTTCGGGGGAGTCGTAGTCCGCGCCTTGGCCATGCGTCGCGTGCTTGCGCTCGTACTTCTCTTTGTAGGCATCACTGATCGGGAACGCGGTGTCATACGCAACGTGATGGAACTCGGTCTTGGTGCCGCTCGGTTCGACGATCTTCACGTGGACGTTAAACGGTTGAAGTTCATGCGCGAGTGATTCGCTGAAGCCTTCCACCGCCCATTTGGTTGCTCCATAGGCCGCGTACCACGGCATGCCGATGATGCCGAGGACGGAGGAGATGTTGATGATGGTTCCTGACTTTTTCTCCCGCATCATCTTGGCGGCACGACGTGACACTTCCATCAGTCCAAAGACATTCGTCGTGAAGATCTTTTTAATCTCCTCTGCTGGCGTGTCTTCAAACGGCAGCAGGAGTCCATAGCCGGCATTGTTCACGACGACATCGAGAGGAGGAAGAGAGCTCCACGCACGCTCAATGCTCTCAACACTATTCACATCCATCACCACTTGCTCGATACCTGCAGTATGAAACGGCACCTTCTCCGGATTGCGCGTCCCGGCGAAGACCTTCCACCCGCGCTCGGCGAAGAGCTCAGCTGCTGCATGGCCGATGCCGGTTGAGGTGCCAGTGATGAGGATTGTCTTCATACGGCTGCGCGCAGAAAGCACGCGCTGATCCATCATAACTCAGCGCAGCCGATCTATGGAAACCCAGCGCGGCCTTTCTGGCCGCAGCATGATGAAGAATGCCTCATCACCCCAACACTCTCACCGCCTCTTTGTACCCCTCTGGCGTCCCGGTATCGAGGCGCGTGCCTTCGAAAACGTAACCGTAGATGTCGATCAAATCCTTCTCTGCGACCAGGGCGTCGATCAGCCGGATCTCCCCGTGGCTCCCCTCTTCGATCTGGTGCAGCTTCTCGAAGATCACTTTGGGGATGATGTATTTGCCGACGATGCCCAGGTTGCTCGGTGCGGCCTCCGGCTTCGGTTTCTCAACGAGATTCGTAATCTTGCGTAGGCGGTCGCTGGGCGCCTTCTTCCCCCATGCGTCATCCACTGCGACGATGCCGTACTTCGTCGTGTCCTTCTTCGGCACTTCCTGGAGGCAGAGCATTGTGGAGCCCTTCGGATCCTTGAGCGCAGCCAAACCTTTCGTCAGCTGCTGGAGCCCATTCTCTTTTCCCGCGATCAAGTCATCACCAAAGAGGACGGCGGTCATGTCTCCTTTGATCCAATCGCGCGCCTGCAGGAGCGCGTGCCCGTCGCCGTGCAATTCATCCTGGTACACGACGTGGAAATTCACGTTGTGGTAGCGCGCGAGCTCCTCGAGCAGGTGGCTCTTGCCGCGCTTGGCGAGTTCCTGCTCCAGCTCGGGCATGCTGTAGAAGTATTGCGGGATCGCCTCCTTGCCTCGGTTGATCACGAAACAAATGTCGTTGATGCCGACGCTCAAACATTCGTCCACAAGCAGCGCGATGATCGGTTGGTTGCCGATGGGCAGCAATTCCTTGGGCACGACCTTGGTCCACGGAAGAAATCTTGTGCCGAGCCCCGCAACGGGAAGAATGGCTTGTGTTAGCTTCATAGTGATCCTCGAAGGTGAGGGGAACGCATTGTAGAGCGCGGGGTCGTTTTTGACAATTGGCTCGAGATTGAGTACAATGTCCCGATAGTTCTTCACAAACACACAGTATGAAAAACAAAGCCGACTCCGCACTGCAGCACGTGCACAACCTCTACCTGATGCAGTTCAAGATGCTCGACCTGCTCAGCCAGGACCTGCTCTCGCCGGAGGCACGCAAGGAAGCACGGGAGAACATGAAGCAGTTCCAGCAGTTGCTGCGCAAGGCGGACTACCGGTACATGGGTGGCGAGGATGTGTGGCAGGCACTCAAGAAGCTCCCGACTGAAATCGAACTGAAGTTAAAGACGAGCCGGGCGTCGGTGCGGAAGATGAAGAAGAAGATGCGATAAAAGGGTGCAGTCCCTCGTTACGCTCGCGGCTCCGCCACGAGCTACTCGGGATGACAAATCATATGGATGTCATCCCGAGTAGAAAGCCGCGGAGCGGATTTCGTAATGAGGGATCACGCCTCGCTGATCTTCACTATTTTCACTTTCTCCTCTTTAGGTATGAGGATTTTCAGAATGCAGTCTTTGCTGAACGTGGCGCGGACTTTGCGGGGATCAATGACGTTCGGCAACGTCACGTTCCGAGAGAACGGTCCCCAAAAGCATTCCTGCAGGTAGTACTGGTCGGCCGGGACGGTATCGGGGTGGCGGCGCGTACCGCGGATTGTGAGGATGTTGTCGTTCACTTCGATGTCGATATCGCTCAGGCGTACGCCTGCGATCGGCGCGCGGATGATCGTGTAGTCGTCCTGCTCAAAAATATCTACGGCAAGTTTCCCCGCCTGCGCTTCTGCGGAAGCTTCGGCAGGCAGGCCCGTTGCCTCTCGCGTTTCAGAATCACGGGTGGATCCGAAGGAGAACATACTTTTTTTTTGTCCGTTGCGGTCAAGTGCGCCGAAGATTCCGTGAAACGGTGATCCACTCATGTCTTTCTATAGTAACAAAGCTCTTCACAAAGCGGCAAAAACTACCTCTGGCAATATCAAGGAGTTGTGATGCTTTCACTTCCATGGTCTTGCAGGTACTCTGGAACACATCGCGTGACTTGCCCCGGTAGTGGAGATCAGTACAATGCCCGCACTCTGGTCTCAACATCTTTTCCCCTTCCCACATGCCTCCCGCACAACTCAAGAACGTCATCCGCCGTCTGCGTTTTGAACGGAGCATGACCCAGGAAGAGTTGGCGCTGCGCACGGGGGTGAGCCGTCAGACGATCATGAGCATCGAGCGTGGCAAGACCAACCCGTCGATCCTTCTCGCACTGAAGATTGCATCAGCGCTTGGTGTTGATGTGGAACATGTGTTCACGATGGAAGGGAAGTTGGCTCCGGTCTAAAAAACCAGGATCCAGGTTCCAAATGCCAAGTAAGTGGAAGTGGAGTTTAGAAGCTTGAAGTCTTTTGTTTGGATCCTGAGCTTACTTGGTTTTTGGATCCTGGCATTTGGATCCTCTCCGCGATCCTCACGTCCTCCAAAAACAACTGCGGACTCCTCCTCCCCTGCCACGTATCAATTCCAATCTTGCACAGCAGGTCGATGGGCTGGCTGAGTTCGTCCGCGAGATGCGCCAAATTGAAGCCGATCACTTTCCTCCCCGCCGCCGTGGCCTGCAGATGGCGCGGGATTTTGCCGACGCGGCGGATCTTCTCCAGATGCACATTCTCCACGATGAACCGCGGCTCAGGGTTCCCCTCGCCGAAGGGTTCCAAAACCGCCAGGCTTTCGCAGAGTGTCGCCGTCACCTGCGCGATGCTGAGCGTGCCGTCCGCACCCAGTGCCGGGCTCCGCGGTATGTTGGCGGTGTATGTGAGTGCG
The DNA here is from genome assembly GCA_009691305.1 of Candidatus Peribacteria bacterium. Taxonomy (GTDB): domain Bacteria; phylum Patescibacteriota; class Gracilibacteria; order Peribacterales; family Peribacteraceae; genus JABFSS01. Next base: position 16,268 of record SICS01000020.1, read on the forward strand.
TCCGATTGCAATCGTGCACGTACGAGCGGGAACATCTCGGTCTTGAATGAGCAGCCCGCTGCCATTGCGTGTCCGCCGAAGCCGAGTAGCAGGTCCCCGCACCGGCGCAGACCCGCGGTGATGTCGTAGCCGGGGATGCTGCGTAGCGATGCTGTGCTCACCTCCCCCACCTGTGCGCCCACGAGTGCGGGCTTGCCATACGCTTCGCACAATTTTCCGGCGAGCAACCCGCAGATGCCGGGCGAATACTCCGCGCTCACGAAACAGAGCATGTCCCCCTCCTCGCGCCCGGCGCGTGGAAGGAGGTCTTCGATATGCGCGGCCACAACGTCCTGGCGTTCGCGGTTGAGCGCGTCCAGTTGGAGCAGCGAGTCCATGTCGCCCAGGAGCGCGTGGAGCGCGATGTGCGGGTCGTCCATGCGTCCGGCGGCGTTGATGCGCGGCGCGATGCGGAATCCCACGTCCCTGCTGTTGTACGGCCCTTGGAGGCCTGCATTGGTGCACAGCATGGCGAGAGGGCCTGTGCGGAGCCCGCTGAGCGCCAGGAGCCCGCTGTGGGCCAGCGTGCGGTTCCCCCCAATGAGCGGGACGATGTCGGCGATGGTACCAATGGCACCGAGTGCGACGTCCGTTCCGCGGTCGTCCCAGTCGTCATGGCCATCCAACTGCTCGAGCGCGCTGACGAAGCTCCACGCAACGCCCGCTCCGCATGGTGGGGAATCGAGCGCGACGGTAGTGAATGCGGGATGAAGGATCGCGAAGGCGGGCGGCAGGGTCTCTAGGATCGTATGGTGGTCGAGCACGATCACGTCGATGCCGAGTGACTGTGCGAGTGCGATCGGTTCCACCGCGCTGCCGCCGGTATCCACCGTCAGCAGCAGCGTGATGCCGGTCTTCTGGAAGTCCTCCACTATCGATTTCTGCAGCCCGTAGCCCTCCTTTAAACGGTGTGGCAGACGGATCGACGGCCGCATGTTGCGGCGGTGGAAGAATCGTGCGAGCAGCGTCGCCCCCGTGATGCCGTCGCAGTCGTAATCGCCGAAGATGCCCACGGTCTCTTTCCCATCGATCGCTCGCCGCACGCGCTCTGCAGCTTTTTCAAAATCACGGAAGTGCCGCGCATCATGCCCGAACGTTTCCAGGAGCTCCCCTTCCCCGAGCGCATCGATGTGTCGACGCTTCAGTAACGCCTCCACCACCGAGCCCCCCGCCCCGTCGGATTCGCGGAGGATCCATTGTTTGCCGGTCAGGGAAAGCTGCGCCATGCAGGCACGGTAGCAGAGGAGAATCGCGTCACAATCCCCGCGGAAAAGATTTTTCTCTCAATAGCCAAATATTGGCTTCGGTAAAGGCTTACGGATGTTCCATGGGGGTGTGGAACATCCCGAAAAAAGATTCAAAGGCACCTTGGCGGGTTCTGTCGTTTCTTTCCTGAGCCGTCACTCAGATCTCCTTCACAAACTTCTCTAGCATCTTCGCCTTCCGGATCGTCAGGAACGTGGCGATAGCCATCACGATGACTATCAGGATCGCGGCCGGGCCGGTCTGTGCGAGTGAGGTGCGACTGTTGCCGAGGGACGATGCCAGGATACTGTTCTGCTGCGCGAGGCGCGCGAGCAAACGTGCGGTGGTCGGGTCGAGGTTGCTGTACGGGTTTGCTTGCCCGTAGTCCTGTCCAAAGCTTCCTTCATCATCAAAGACGACCGGAGGCGGCTGCGAGAGGCGGATCTGTTCCTGCTCCCACGGGTCAGTGATGATGGCCGGGTGGCGGTCGCGACTGAGCTGCGCTTCAAAATCTGCCATCCATCGCGCGCCGCGCTGGTGGCCGGGGATCAAGAACGCGCCGTTATTCTGGTCCAGCACCTGCTCGGGCGTCATGTACGACTGGGCGATGCCCGTGATCGGGGCGAGGAGGCCCGCAACGGCGATGAGGGTGAGGAGGCGTGAACGCATCATACTAGTATAGCGGAAAAGGGCTTTTTTAACAATCCTTCCTACCGTCCAGCAAACACTTGTAGAACCGCGCATCGTCGCGAATCCCGTCGCCAAGAGAGTCGAGTTTTCGTGGGTCATTTTCGCCTTTGTCGACCTTTCCGTTGAGGTTCCTGTCTTCGCCCATCACCTGGCCGTACGGGATATCGAGGCACTGGAATCCCTTGTTGTCCTTGCACATCCTGCGCACCTTGAGTTCGTGGCACAGCCCGTCACAGAGGCCGTCGCCATCGGAGTCCAACTTGCGCGGGTCGGTTTCGCCTGCGTCGAGCACTCCGTTGCGGTTGGTGTCCTCTACGCCGTCGATCAGGCCGTCGGAATCACTGTCGCGTATGAGCGGCCGCGTGCCCATCACGATTTCATTGCCGTCGTTCAAGCCGTCCTGGTCGGTGTCGGCCATGTGGATGTCGGTGCCTTCCTGTTTCTCAAGCTGGCTGTTGAGTCCGTCGTTGTCGCCATCGGCGCCGATCGGTAGCTCCCGCTCCGTCATGATGTAGCACGTCATCCCTCCGCGGAAGGTTTCCAGTTGGTGCAGAACGGGACTTTTTGCCACGTGTTGCGCGATTCTCGGCGGGCGCTGCAAAGGGGAGAATGTGTTCATGCGGGTCTCCTGCGCCTTGCGCCACGCGCGCTCGGCTTCGGAGAGGAAGAGCTTGCCCGGAAAGCCTACGCTCTGTGGCGGGTTTTCCGGATCGTCCCGTTCGGGGAAACAGTATCCCCAGTAACGGACGCGGTCGCCGCGGTGCCCCAGGAGCACTTCGCGGTCGATCCTGTCCTGCGCCTGCGGCACGTGGAAGAAGATGTGCCTGCCGGCGGCCACGGTCGCGCCGCTCGCGACGTCCTGCTCGTCGATGGTCGTCCAGTTGGTGTTCGTCTTTACCGTTTCCACGAGGCGCGCCTCCACTGTCAAAACATGGGCGCAGAGTGCCATCAGGGCAGCTGCAATCCCAAACGCCATCGTTGTGGTTTTGCCGTTAGTCAGCGGATGGTGGGACATGTGTGTTTTTCCAAGTATTATAGCACAGATCCATGGCTTCCGACTACTACAAGATCCTCGGCCTTTCGCGCTCTGCCTCGGCGGACGACATCAAGCAGGCCTACCGGAAATTAAGCAAGGAATGGCACCCAGACAAGCATAAGGGGGATAAGAAGGCAGTGGACAAATTTAAGGAAATCAACGAGGCGTACGAGGGGCTCAACGACCCAAAGAAGAAGCAGATGTATGACCAGTTCGGGAGTACGGGCTCGGGGGCGGGCTCGGGCTCGGGGGCGGGCGGGTTTGGAGGAGGTCAGGGTTTTGGAGGATTTGATTTCTCCGGATTTGCCGGAGGCCAGCGCGTCGATGTTGGTGACTTGTTTGAAGGGTTCTTTGGGGGCGGACGGAAACAGCCCCGCGAAGAACGGGGTGGCGACCGCGAAGTGGAGATCGGCATCGACTTCACCGACACCGTCACCGGCGCGCGCAAGGAAATGCAGATCAAAAAATTGCGCGCGTGCGACATGTGCTCCGGCAGTGGCGCAGAAAAAGGCAGCAAGCTCATCACATGCCCCGATTGCGGCGGCACCGGGCAGATTATGAAAACCGCACAGTCATTCTTCGGCACCATCCAACAGGCGATGCAGTGCCCTCGCTGCAAAAGCTCCGGGAAAGTTCCGGAGAAGGCGTGCTCGAAATGCAGCGGCGAAGGCCGTATCTCCGACGTTGCCAAGATCACACTCGATATCCCCGCAGGCATCGATGATGGCCAAACGCTCCGCGTGCGAGGCGAAGGCGACGCCGGGCGGCAGGGCGCGCCAGCTGGCGAGCTCTACGTGCACGTACGCGTCCGTGCTGATGCGCGCTTCACGCGCGAGGGCGACGATATCCGCACGGTCACGTCCATCAACGTCCCCGATGCGATTCTCGGCAGCGAGATCGCCGCCGAAACCGTCCACGGCTCCACCACACTGAAGATCCCCGCCGGTACGCAGTCGGGCCAGGTTTTCCGCATTAAACAGAAAGGCATGCCCGTCCTCAATACGAGCAGATTCGGAGATCATTACGTCACGGTCACCGTCGAGATTCCCGCCAAGCTCTCACGAGAAGAGAGGAAGTTGGTGGAGGAGTGGAAACGTCTCTCCTAAATATCCAAATTCTCCAATCCATCATCTTTCGCCATCACGGGTGAGAGTTCTTCACTCGGTGCGGTCGGTGATCCCGTGCCGCCGGCGGATTCGTCTTTCAAGCGGAGCACGATCTGGCGGTAGTCACCTTCGCCTACGCTCTCCGTGGTCAGGTCGTGCAGTGCAGGGGTGCTGGCAATGTAGAGGTGCACGATGCGGCGGAAGTACGGCGACATGGGGGGCAGCGAGATGCGCGAGCCCGTACGACGCACGAAGTCAGCCTTCTGCTCGGCGACCTTGCGGACTTTGTCTTCCTGCATGCGGCGGTAGCCGTCCACATCCACCACGATGAAGGGGCTCTTCTCCAACTTCTCCTTCGTGCGGACAATCGACTTCAGCATGTGTTGGAGACCGTTCAATGTCTCACCATGCCAGCCGATGATCCGGCTTGCACTCGTGCTGACGATATCGACGCGTGTGATGCCGCCTTCCTCTTCCGTGATGTTGACCGCATCAAACGGGAGCGACAGGAACGTCAGCAAGGAGCCGAGAGTGGATTCGATGAACTTCTTATCCATATCCGAAGCGGGGTTGAGATGAGGATAGCATACGAAAAGGAATTAGGAATTAGGAGTTAGCGGATCCAGATTCCTATTTCCTATTTCCTAATTCCTACTTCCTAGCCACAAAAAAGCCCCCGCTTTACGGAGGCCTCTTCTTCGGAGATCGAATTCAATTATCGAACCGCATCCTTGAGGGTCTTGCCAGCCTTGAAGGACGGGACCTTCATAGCAGGGATGGAGATCCTCTGGGTCGGGTTGCGCGGGTTCACACCCATGCGTGCAGCGCGGTGGCTGAGCTTGAAGGTGCCGAAACCGGTGATTGTCACCGGCGTGCCCTTCTTGAGGTTCTTCACAACGATGTTGATCACCGCTTGCAATGCATCGGCCGCAGCGCGCTTGGTGATGCCGGCAGCGTCCGCAATTGCAGCGATCAGATCCTGCTTGGACATAAAAAGGATGGGGAATGGAAGTAGATGGCAAAAACTGTACCCCCAATTTCCGCTTGTGCAAGCCATGCAAGTAAAGCGTTCGGCTTACAGAAGAGATAACTATACGGAAATGGCTTTTCGAAGCCAAAGAGACTGAGCACGAAAGGTGATCGTGCACGGCGTGCTTTTGACAGTTCACCTCTCTTCTCTCTAGTCTTCGAGCCTTCGCGCAGTGAGTTGCTTTTCCAACTCGCATGTCATTCACATAATTCTCTTCTGAGATCTGCGCTACGGTCGACAAGGCCGATCCCTCTGTTCTATACGCTTGTATGCCTCGCCACCTCGTCATCGTCGAAAGTCCCGCGAAGGCCAAAACCATTAAACGTTTTTTGGGCAAAGACTACGATGTCGAGGCGAGTATGGGGCATATCCGCGACCTACCTAGCTCGACGCTCGCCGTGGATACCAAAGGCGATTTTGAACCGGAGTACGAAGTGCCCGACGAGAAGAAAACCGTCGTGAAGAAGCTGAAAGACGCGCTGAAAGAGGCCGACGATCTCTGGATCGCAACTGATGAAGATCGTGAAGGGGAAGCCATCGGTTGGCATCTCTGTGAGGTATTAAAGGAGGATCCCAAGACCGTGAACCGCATCGTCTTCCACGAGATCACCGAGAGCGCCATCAAGGAGGCCGTCCTCCACCCCCGCAAGATCGACATGAAGCTCGTCGACGCGCAGCAGGCGCGCCGCGTGCTCGACCGCTTGGTTGGGTACACGCTCTCGCCGTTCCTCTGGAAAAAAGTCTACCGCGGTCTCTCCGCCGGACGTGTGCAGTCCGTTTCGGTGCGCATCATCGTGGACCGCGAGCGCGAGATCCGCGCGTTCAAGGCGGAGGAATATTGGTCTGTGGACGCGCTCCTGGAGAACGGTGCACAGCAGCAGTTCACCGCCGCGCTGACGAAAAAAGACGGGCAGAAGTTTGAACTCCACAATGAATCCGACGTGAAGACGGTCGTCGGCGACCTCAAAGATGCCGACTACAAGGTCGCATCCATCGAACAGAAGGAACTCAAGAAGACTCCCCCGCCGCCATTCACCACGTCCACGCTGCAGCAGGAGGCCGCGCGCAAACTCGGCTTCTCCGTCAAACAGACGATGGTGATCGCGCAGCAACTCTACGAAGGCATCAGCTTGGGCAAGGGCGAGGGCCACACCGGCATCATCACCTACATGCGTACGGATTCGACCAACTTGAGCCAGAAGGCACTCGACGACGCCAAACGCACGATCGAGCAGCACTACGGCCGCGAGTACGTGCTGGCGGAGCCGCGCATGTACAAGAAGAAATCCAAAGGCGCGCAGGAGGCGCATGAAGCGATCCGCCCCACCGAGATCGAGCGAACGCCGCAGTCGCTCGAGAACGTCCTCGACCACCAGCAGCTCAAGCTCTACACGCTCATCTGGAACCGCACGATGGCCACGCAGATGGCCCAGGCCGAGCTGAAGCGTGTCGGAGTCGATATTATCGCAGCCAAGCGGTACACCTTCCGCGCTACGGGTCAGACAATCACATTCGACGGCTATCTCCGTCTGTACCAGGAAGGCCGCGATGAGGACCATGTCAAAAAGGAAGACGACGTCGACGAGGGCGACAAACTTCTGCCGCCGCTCACCGAAGGCGAAACCGTAAAGCTCACCGAGCCGCTCAAGACCGAACAGCACTTCACCAAGCCGCCACCGCGGTACACGGAAGCGAGCCTCGTCAAAAAGATGGAAGAGGAAGGCATCGGCCGCCCCAGCACCTACGCGCCGACCATCTCCACGATCCAGCAGCGCGGATACATCATCAAGGACGGCAAGCAGCTGGTGCCGCAGGACGTCGCGTTCATGGTCACCGACCTCCTCGCCGAACACTTCCCCAACATCGTCGACCTCACCTTCACCGCGAGCATGGAAGAGTCGCTCGATAACATCGCCGAGGGCGAGGTGACCGGCTCCAAGTTCCTCAAGACGTTCTACGGCCCCTTCGCCAAACTCGTCGCCGAGAAGACCGACCAGATCCAGAAGAGCGATGTCATGAAGGAGCGCGAGCTGGGCACTGACCCCAAGTCGGGTCTGCCCATCGTCGCGCGCATCGGCCGGTTTGGGCCGTACGTGCAGCTCGGCAAGTTCGAGCCTGCCGAAAAGAAGCCAAAGGGCAAGCGCGTGAAGGGCGAGAAGGCCGTCAAAGAGGTCAAGCCGAAGCTCAAGAGCGCGTCGCTGCCCAAGACCATGTCCATCGATGCCGTCACGTTCGAGCAGGCGCTTGGGCTCCTCAGCTTCCCGCGCGAGTTGGGCGTGCACGACGGCAACATGATGACGGTCTTCCTCGGCCGCTTCGGGCCATACCTCAAGTGCGGCGAAGTCACGACGACGTTGCCCAAGGACCGCGATCCCGTCGCGATCAATTTCGAAGAAGCCGTGCAGCTGATGACCGAAGTCCAGGCGGCGAAAAAGCAGGCGGCGATCCCGCTCAAGATCCTGGGCGACGACCCCGCGACGGGCGCCAAGGTCATGATCAAGGACGGCCGCTTCGGCCCCTACGCAACCGACGGCAAAACCAACGCCTCGCTCGGCAAGAAGCGCGATCCACAGACGATCACGCTCGAGGAAGCGGCTGATCTGTTGGCCAAGAAGAGGATCCGGGGGCCGAGTAAGTGGAGGAAGAGGGGGTGAGTGTTTAGCCGAACGTCGGTCCCGGTCGGTAGCTCTTCAGGATCTCCTTCAAGACGTTCAGGATGCGTTCGTGCCCTTCTGCTTGGTAGACAGGG